>JAEZDW010000150.1 GCA_023417955.1 Bacteroidota bacterium | reverse complement strand
CAGGAGTATCATCGATGCATGACCTTGCAGGTGTCGGCGCCGAAGACGCTGACAAAGTTACAATCATTGACTGCAAGTTTGAAAATACCTACTTCGCCATTCACATTTCAAACGGACGGGATGCGCGGATTGAGCGCAACAAAATGATTGCGAAGGCCCGGACAGAACATCAAACCGGTAATGGAATCCACCTTTGGAAATGCACACGCGCGGTGATCAGAGAAAATGAAGTATTAAAACATCGTGACGGAATCTACTTTGAGTTCGTCACGCACTCATTGATCGAATCGAATATCTGCAAAGAAAATCGTCGCTACGGACTGCATTTCATGTTTTCACATCACGATACGTATAAGCGAAATACATTCAGCGCCAACGGCGCAGGCGTAGCGGTGATGTACACGAACAATGTGGAAATGTACGACAACCGTTTTGAAAACAACTGGGGCGGTGCAGCCTATGGGCTGCTTCTGAAAGACATCTCCGATTCATACATCGAAGGAAATATATTTAGCCGAAACACGGTCGGCATAATGATGGAGGGCACCAGCCGTGGTAATTTTGAGAAGAATACGTTCACCGCGAATGGCTGGGCTGTTAAACTTCAGGCAAACTGTGAGAACAATTCCTTTACTGGCAACAATTTTTCAGGGAATTCATTCGATATCGTCACCAATGGAACACTGGTGCTGAACGCTTTCCAACGGAACTACTGGGACAAATACCAGGGGTACGACCTCAACCGCGACGGAACCGGCGACGTTCCGTTCCGTCCGGTAAGCATGTATGCGATGGTTATTGACAAAATACCTGAATCTGTTCTGCTCTGGCGAAGCTTCCTCGTGTTCCTGCTCGATAAAACCGAGCGTGTGGTCCCGGCAGTGATTCCGGAAAACCTGAAAGATGATTACCCAAGAATGAATCCGTATGATTACAATAGAAAAGGTTAGCAAATTCTTCGGTCGGCTAAAAGCACTCGATGAGATATCCGTGAAGTTGGAAGAAGGAAAATCCTATGCACTTATCGGTCCAAACAGCTCGGGTAAGACTACGTTGATAAAGTCCATACTTGGTATGGTCATACCTACCTCCGGGGAAATCGCAGTCAACGGTATCAATATCCGAAACCAGTGGGACTACCGTCAACACATTGGCTATATGCCGCAGATTGGCAGATATCCAGACAACATGAAAATTGGCCAGCTGGTGGATATGATGAAAAACATCCGGAAAGGCGCCCCCCGGCTCGACGAAGAACTTATTGACACATTCCGGTTGAAGGACATCTTCGACAAACGAATGCACACCCTTTCAGGCGGAACACGGCAGAAAGTCAGCGCAGCCCTCGCCTTCCTGTTCAATCCGGGCGTCCTCATTCTTGACGAACCCACAGCGGGTCTGGATCCGGTTGCCGTTGAATTACTGAAAACGAAAATCCTCAAGGAAAAAGAAAACGGCAAACTGATTATCATTACGTCGCACGTTTTGAGTGACCTCGACGAGCTTTCTACTGATCTGATATACCTCTTCGAAGGAAAGATCCGTTACTCCGACCGCATTGACGAACTTAAGAGTATCACGGGTGAGCAGCGTCTCGGACGTGCGATTGCCAAGCTGATCTCATCATCATCGTTTCAACCTGAAACCCAACTGACATGACCCGGATTATTAAATACGTATTTTACGATATACTCAGAACACGTTTTATTCTGCTGTACACAGCGTTTCTTCTTCTGTCGACAATCGCACTTTTCCAATTGGATTCCGACAGCTCACGCGTAATCCTGAGTCTGATGAATATTGTATTGATCGTGGTTCCATTGATCAGCATCGTCTTTGGCACGATTCACTTTTACAATTCCTATGAATTCATCGAACTCCTGGTAGCTCAACCCATAAACCGGAAGTCCATATTCCTGAGTGAATACTTTGCAGTGGGACTCTCAATGAGCTTCGCTTTCCTTCTGGGTGTTGGTGTACCTGCACTGATCTACGGGGCAAGTCCGAGTATCGTTACATTACTCGTCGTCGGTGTACTACTCACGCTTGTGTTTGTCTCTTTTGCGTTTCTGGCATCAGTATTAACGCGTGACAAAGCCAAAGCAATCGGAATTGCGTTACTGTTCTGGTTCTATTTCTCGCTGATCTACGACGGTCTTATTCTATGGGTCATTTATACATTCAGCGACTACCCCCTTCGAGGCGTCACACTCGCGCTGGTATCATTAAACCCGGTTGACCTTGCGAGGATCGCATTACTGCTTCAACTTGACATTTCCGCACTGATGGGATATACAGGAGCCTTCTACCGCGACTTCTTCGGAAGCAACCTCGGAATTCTGTCAACGATCGGTATTCTTCTGCTCTGGATTACCCTTCCGGTATGGGGTGCGTTGCGCATTTTTTCACGGAAGGATCTATAACAGTCTAGAATTGAATTTTGTGTCCCTGAAGTTGCAGTTTTCCCTCTTTCTCCATCTTCTTGACAGTTCTGATCACGGTTTCTACACGAAGCCCGGTCATATCTGCGATTTGTTGCCTTGTAAATGGCACAATCATTCTTTCAGACGTCCCTTTCTTTGACATTTTCGATTTAAAATACTTCAGCACTGTAATAATCCGGTGTTCCGGATCGTAGGAAGAAACTTCGGTGAGGATCATTGATTTGTATTGCAGGCGTTTACACAACACCTGATCAAGATTCAGGTGCACGTCAAAATTCTCCTTCAATAATTGCAGAAACTCGGGCCGGGGCATCTTCCACACCTTTCCTGCTTCTACAACCATAGCACTGCTTGGGTACGGAAACCCTCCCAGCAAGGGCGGCTCACCAAAACTCTCACCTGCGTTAAAAATTCCCTGGGTGAATTCCTGTCCATCGGGGTTGATGATGTACATTTTCACCTGGCCACTTTCAACCTGGAAGAAATCATTGGCTGCATCACCTTCATCAAAAAGTATATAACCTTTATTAACTCTTACAAGCCTTGCGTTGTACTTTTCAAGCAATGGAACAGGAATCAATTTTCGCCTCCTTTTTTCCCAAAAATTAGACAAATCAATCGGATAAGCCATAACAGGGACGGTTTGTTTTTATTGAGCATGACGACGCGCAAACGACTTGTTCGCGCCCATATGGTGCAATCCGTTTAGAAAAGGCAAACAGACCTCGCCCGTGCAAGGTCTGTCTGGTGAAAGCTTGTAGCTATTCCGTTACTTCAGGGTCGAACGATACACTAGTTCAACTGTGAAGCAACGAGCGCCTTCGGAAACAGGATGTTGTTTTCAATGTGAATGTGCTGCATCAGATCATTGTCGAACTGATTCAACATCAGGAATGCCAGCCTGTAAGTAGGACACGCGTGCTCCGGCACGGTGTAGTTTTGCGTAAGTACTCTGATTTCCTTTACCAGCTGACCAGCACGTTCGTGTTCATCTTCCATAACATCAATAGGAGCGTTAAGACCTCCGACTATAACATTTCTTTCCTCTTCAGCCGGTGTATCACCAAACATTCTTCGCATTGCGGGAAACAGGATTAGTTCTTCCTTCGGAAGATGCTGAAGCAACTCATCGGCCAGCGCATTGAAGTTATCTCTCACTGTAAGCAGATGCGGTGTGTCACTTCCGTGGGCGTTGCAGACTTTATCCATGAGTTCCTGGATGCGAGGTATCGATTCACGCACATAGCCGTGGTGGTGATGTACCACAAAGTCAATCAACAGCGAAACGTTCCACGAAGCAAAATTCATTCGACTATCACCACTGCGATTATCTCTGGTCCGATTCAATTTACTCCACACTTCAGCGGGATCCGCCCCTGCCTTCGCGCATGCGTTTGTAAATAGTCGCTTTCCGCCACAACAGTAATCCAAATGATACTCATTTAGGATGTCGAGCGCATAAGGAAATGCAATCGCCACATCTGCGATTGAAATGGTATCCATGTCAAGGTTTTGCTCAGTAGAAATCATGTTCGTCTTGTTTTAGAATGTACAACAAAGGTGCAACAGCCTTCGATGGGTGGTATATGATCAGACTCATACAACGCAATCGTAAACGACATCAACTGAAAAAGCCTCTACCAGCTACCGGAAAAATAATGCACTTGAAAAAATATGAGTAGAATCATATTCGAATTCACTTGTCCAGCGTTATTTTTGGAAAATGAAAAGGATCACGGCGATAGGATTAGTTTTGCTGCTGTCGCTGCCGGGTTTACATAATCTGGGCGTGATAACCTATTTTCAAATGAACCGTGATTACATCGCGGAAGTTTTATGTATCAACCGGGACAAGCCAATGACTGTGTGCAACGGTCAGTGCTTCCTTCAACAGAATCTGGACATGGCCGATACGACGTCTGATGATCAGTCCGTGCCATCAGGCAAAGAGCGGCTTGAGTTTTCTATCTTCCTGATTACCGATTACGTTCACCCTATCAAAGGAGTCGACAGCTCTGACAACGGAAACAGCCCTTATTTCGGGGGCTTGTCGTCTGCGCATCTCTTAAGCCCGTTTCATCCTCCTTCTCTCTCGTAACAACCCTCCTGTTTCAGTTCTCTTTTTAATGCAACCCGCGTGAGCCATGAGGCTTACGTCCTGTACACCTTTTATCAAAATGAAAAAAATCGTATTACTCGCGATTGCAATATCATCGGGTACGAGCGTATATGCCCAACAAACCCTAACCGGAAGTGTGTTTGATATAGAAACAAAAGAACCGCTTGTCGGCGCGAACGTCATACTTCGCTCAGGTGCTGGCACCGCCACAGACATTAACGGTCAGTTTATCCTAACACCTTCCGGCGCAAGCGATACCCTTGAAATCACGTTCATCGGGTATGAAAAACAAACGCTGGCCTGTTCCCGGCAACACATTTCAGTAGCACTCTGGCCTTCTGCGAATAACCTTATGCAAGTGGTGGTCACTGCGAATAGAGAGGCTGCGCTACGGACAGAGTCCCCGGTAGCAATAAGTAAAATTTCACCAATAATAATAAATGATACAAAACCAGTGCTCATTACGGAACTGGTAAACAAAGTTCCAGGGGTCGTCATGTTGAACTACAACAACGAGCAACATGCGATGTCTATCCGGCAGCCTATGGGCACGTCGCCATATTTTCTCTATCTGGAAGATGGAATACCCCTTCGTCCCATGGGCATCTTCAACCACAACGCGCTCATTGAAATGAACGTCTTCGGAATCTCCAGCCTTGAAGTGGTAAAGGGCCCGGCGTCATCACTTTACGGACCGGAAGCCGTCGGAGGTGCAATAAACTTCATAACGCACAGGCCGACTGCAATGCCCACTGCAAAGTTAGGTATCCAGGCCGATCATTGGGGGTATCAACGGATTCAATATGCGACAGGAGGCACTGTGGCAAAAAAGCTCGGCATATATGTGAGTGGTTTTGAAGCAAGGCAACGGAATGCCTGGCAAACCTACAGCGATTATACCAAGTCGTCAATCAACGTGAGAATAGATTATCCGCTGAGTTCCAAAACAACAATCACTGCGGCATTCGCCGGAAACGAATACTATTCTGATATGGCTGGAAGCGTCGACAGCACTTCCTTCTACAAGAGAAGTTATTCCAGCACCACGGACTTCACGTATCGAAAAGTGCATTCACAGCGAACCCGCCTTACAACAACGCATAAATGGAATGATCGGCACGAAACAACGCTGACGCTGGTCTACCGCGACAACTTCATTGAACAAAATCCAAACTATGGTATACGTTGGAGTTCCGGAAACACCATAGCTTCCGGTGAGAAGAATCGGAACAGCTTCTACAGTAAGGTCGCCCAAATACAACATCGAATTAATTTCAACGGGCTGGATGCACGCCTGCTCACCGGCGGAAGCGTTGATCTGTCTCCTACCCGATATCAAGCGCACAGGATTGATCTGTCTGCCACATTGCGTCCGGATGGAAAGTCTGTTGAAAAGTACTCGATCATCACAGAAAGACCCGACATACTCCTCGCGAATTATCACGCCGATCTCAGGAATCACGCTACCTACACTCAATTCGAATTTAGTCCCATTGATCGGCTAAGAATTACCGCAGGTGTCCGATATGATCGCATGTCATTTGACTACATGAACATGCTTGACGCCTCGGCAGGAACGAAAGCATATCATCAGGTCACCTCCAAACTCGGGGCAACGTATGATTTGCACAAGGATAGAGGAGTTTATGTGAATTATAGCGAGGGTTTCTCACCCCCTGGCCTCACCTCGATTTTTCGCAAACGTCAGGGCACCCACGCCGGTAACCCGGAATTCTATTACGACCTCGAGCCCGCGCGTTTCTATAATATAGAAGTTGGTGGTTGGGCAGCCTTTTTTCAAAACACTCTTTTTGGCGACATCGCTGTGTACCACATGACAGGTTTGAAAGAATTGGTAAATGTGCGCCAGCCTGACAACTCAACAGATTACCAAAGTGCAGGGAAAACTATTCACCGCGGAATTGAATATGGCATCACATACAAACCGGAAGCATCGTGGACTTTGCGTTTTGGTGGAACCAACGCAATCCATCATTATTCAGAATTTGAACTTTCTACCAGAACCACAGATGATGTCAGGAATGTGAATGGAAAAGAAATGCCCCAGGCACCGCGGTGGATCGCCAACTTCGAGGTCACATACAAACCCCCGGTTATCAAAGGACTTCGCGCATCACTGGAGTGGCAACGTATTGGGAGCTGGTATCAGGATCAAATCAACAGAATAAAGTACGAGGATAGTGGCTTTCTCGGCTTAAGAGGGGTCAGTTACCTCAACTTCAGAGCAGGCTACACCTGGAACAGTCTTGAGATTTTTGGGCATCTGTTAAATCTTACAGACGAACTGTACGCGACTGCTGCGACGCGCGGCAACACCGTAAGTGACAGAACAAGTTTCACGCCCGGTGCACCCCGCACGTTTGTTTTCGGAGTTCAATACACATTCACAAAGTCGAAGTCATGAATTCACATCAATATATTGTTTTGATTGGGCTAATACTTTCGAGCTGCAAAGGAGAGACTCCCCTTACTATGGTTTCAAAGCCCGGAGCGAATTCCGAATCTGTTACCCTTACTCAGGATCATGAGAACCACCCTGTCGTCGTCTGGACCGAAAGAACTGACGATGATCTCACACTTTATTATGCAGCCTCACACGATGAGGGAAAGTCATTTTCGGAACCTGTAAGTCTTAAGCTTTCCAGCGATGTAGCTACCCACGCTGAGAGCATGCCGAAGTTGGCCTTCAGGTTTGATGGAAGCGTTTTCGCCGCGTATGAAAGAAAAAATCCGACACCGGAAAATAAATACGCAAGCGCAGTGTGTTACGTCGTCTCAACAGACGATGGCAAAACATGGAGTCAGGAACATACAATTCATAGTGATACGACTGCCGGTAAAAGCCGTTCATATTTTGATATTGAGCGACTCCCCGACGGCGAAATCGGAGCCGCGTGGCTCGATATCAAACTCAATCAGCAAACAGGTGGACGCTCAGTGCGTTTTGCAAAAACCCGGGGCACGATTTTTTCGAAGGAAATACTTATCGATTCTTCCGCATGTCAATGTTGCCGGATCGATGTGTACGGTGACATGAACGGTCGAATAAATGTGGCGTATCGCGGGTTGGCAAAAGGTGCGATGAACAAAACCATTCGCGACATGATGCTGGCTGTCTCGAATGACAATGGCGCATCGTTTACAAACCCAAAACGCATCAGTGCTGACAACTGGGCAGTAGACGGATGCCCGCACACCGGACCGAGTCTGTGCAGTAATCGAAGTGGTCTATTTTCCTTTTGGTATACCGAAGGAAACGGAACGGGGATCTACTATAATTTTACGCGGGCATCTGATGAAGCTCCCGGGCCCAGACAACTCGTATCACGTACAGGACGCCACCCTCAACTCAGCGCGGCAGACTCACGCATCGCGATGGTATGGGAAGAAAACATCGACTATGGAGAAAACACGATCACAAGTATTGTCTGCCAGACCAGCGATGGGACAAACACATCGAAGGATCAATTAAGTCCCTTCACATCAAACGCGTTTCTCCCCACAATTACACAAACAAGAAATGGTTTCCTGGTGGCGTTTCTCATGGAAACACCCGATGGCGTCGGCGTCTTCGTCACAAAACAATGAATGCGATCAAAAAAAGAACTGAACGCCCGCTTTGATAAATCGCGGATCACCGGGCGTAAATGTGAGTTCAGATATACTTTCGGTGTCCCCGGGAATGAAAGTTTCCGTATCAAACTGCGCTTCATTCCATTCCCTATTCAACAGGTTTGAAGCACTCAGACTGAACTCAACGTTGCGTCGTTTGTAGGCGAGAACGGCATCCAGTAAAAAGTATCCTTTTGCCGTAACCGAGTTGTCTTCATTAGCCGGCCTGTCTCCAACCCAGCGGTAGCGAAGACTTCCTGTGAAACCGTTGCCAGCGTTGGCGGTTACCCCACCAATGCTCGTGAACTTCGGTGCCAGCGGGATGTAGTTCGCTCCCTCAGGTTCACCTACTGATTTACCGCGGGCATAGTTACCATCAAAATCCACAAACAACCAGGGAAGAAGTTGATAGCGTAAAGAAAGATCCACGCCATAACGCTGCGTCTCCCCGCCTTCTTCGACAACCGCTTCGTCACCGACGTAAACAAACTCCTGATCGAGATTTAATTGCCAGACCGCGAAGTTGATCAGAAGATTTCGTACAGGCTTTGTAAAGACACCAACATCGGCACCAAGTGCACGTGGTAAAATACTACGACCTTCACGTGCCACAACAACACGTGCGTCGTTGGAATGAAAGCCATAACCCGTTTTCAAGTAAAACTGCAGATTCGATGACGTGTTGTAAATAAAGTTGAGCTTCGGGCTCGCAATACGCGCTGTTTCAACCCGTCGTGTATAGTCAGCTTCAAGCTTGTCGACATACTGGAATGAAAACGCATCAAAACGAATACCCGGATTGACCACCAGCTTTGGAGAAAGATGATATTTAAAATCAGCGTAAGCGCTGGCGTTAATCTGATCGACATCACCAAGGGAAAGTGCATCGATAAAGGTACGACGTGTCTTCACGTGAGAAAGTTCGCTGTCGTCAACATCGTCATACCTGATTCCGATACCGAGCTCAGGCTGAAGTAGTTTGCCCGCTACTTCGATGTCGCGCTGATAAGAACCTGCATACCCGAAAATATTTCTGCTTTCCTTCTGTTTTATCTGGTCTCCAAGAACGGGATCATTCAGGAAGAAGGTAAAGTTTGAATATAATTCAAAATCATAACGACTGAAGTATACGCGATTCCTGAACGATGAGCCATCATCATTCATCTTCAATAAAGAAATGTTAAGGTTTGTTCGACCCGTAGTGCCTCCTTCCGTATCGTCAAGTGAACCAAAGCGGGAAATCAGCCCGCGTGTAATTGCGCGTTCCGGAACCTGCCCCGATGCATCCCATTCACTTGTAAACGTTGAAACAGACGCAGTCAGGAATGTGTTATCACCAACCTTTCCGGCATACTTTCCAAAGAGATTAATCCGGTTGAAATATTGCGGTGAGATAAACGGTCCATTTGTGTACAGGTACTCCGTTGCAACGTAGGCGTATTGCCCTTCCAAAGGGCTGTTCAGCACATTGAACAACCCTACCGCACGATACGTATCAAATCTACCGCCTTCCAGTTTAATACTGCTCTGATCAATAGAATTGACCGTCTGAAAGCTTGCAAAACCTGCAGTATTAAAATCTCCAATGGCACTGTAGTATGGACCTTTGTTGAAGTCCACGGAACCAATGATTTCCGGAATCACAAAATGAAGATCGGCATAGCCCTGGCCGTGGGCATGCGACACCATATTTACCGGCATACCGTCGACAGAAAGTGTAATGTCAGTTCCGTGATCGATATCAAACCCACGCAGAAAAATTTGCTCGGCTTTTCCACCTCCTGCGTGCTGGGCGGTAACTAATCCAGGAATAATACGCAACACATCCTGCGATGACTTCAGTGGACGAAGTCCGATATCAACTTTATTTATTGAGGTTAGATTATCGTACGAACCCGATGCCCGTACAACCACTTCTTCAAGGTTAAGCGACGATTCAGCAAGGGCTATTCGCAAGACTTTGGTATCATTTCCACTTACTGACACCGTGATTTCGACGCCGGAAAAGCCAATATGAGAACATTTCATCCGGTAAGTGCCATCGGCGACGCCGTCAAACCGGAAGTTTCCAAAGGCATCTGTCACCGTTGACTGAACATTGCCGAGAACTACGTATGCACCCACTATTGGGGCACCGGATAAAGAATCCGTAACCGTACCTTTGATAAGATTTCCGTGCGCATAAACAGCGGCGGACAAAACAACGCAGAAAATAGTAATAAGATATCGCACCATCACCAGCCCTTATTTTTGCGCGCAAATGTAACAGGAATACCCCGGCCCGGCAAGGCTAATTCACTCCGGAGGATAGATGAACAATACGACAAGCAATTGGCCGCCTGCCTATGGTTGTAGGACTGAATTATGCGCTAGTCGTGATCATGTCCGACCTCACCTTTTTTCAACTCCGCAAGCAGGTAGTAAGCATTATTAATTGCAAAAAGTGGTTTCTCGGGAAGCTCACCAACGAATTTGACACTAATCCAACCGTTATCCGTAACTCCCGGCCTCACTTCAACGGGTGTGAACATCCAACGTTGTGTCTGTTCGTCAGATTCATCTTCTGCCAGGAATGCAAAGAACTTTTCACCTTCACGAACAACCGACGGCTCAGGAAGCGCGAGTACCACTTCGGTACCTGTCAGTATTTCGCCTCTGATGTACATTCCCGGGATCAGCTTACCGGATTTGTTTTCAATTTCCGCATGAACGTGTACAGCCTTAGGTTCCTGTTCGAACTTCTTGCCTACAGAATAGATTTCCGCGAATAGTTCATTATCCGGAATTGTTTCTACTCTGAAACGAATGCGCTGCCCGACCTCTATCCGGTGAATATCTTTTTCAAAAACCATCATATCCGCGTGGATGTGGTGGGTATTGACGATTTCAAAAAGTTCTTTTTCAGGAGCAACGTACTGCCCGGTTTTGACATCGACTTTTACAATTGATCCGTCAATCGGACTCAAAACAGGTACAACGTCGTAGAAGTCACCTTTTTGAATTTGTGCAGTCTTCATGCCCAGCATTCGCAACTGCGAAGCCAGACTCTTTTCAGTAGCCTGAGCGGTAAGGAAGTTTGCCCGCGTCTGTTGAAACGACTTACCTGACGCAACCTCACCTTCATAAAGTCTCTTCTGACGTTCAAATTCGTCGTTAAGGACCTGAAGGTTGTTATAGGCTTCCAGGTACTCACTTTGAAGACGCGTCAAATCAGGGTGTGACAAATATGCGAGGACCTGCCCTTTCCGTACGTCTTCGCCTTCGATAACTCTGACGGATGCGATATTTGCGCCAATGATAGCGGTGACGGAGGCTTCGTTCTGCGGCGGCACTTCAAGCTGGCCACTGGCCCGTACTATAGACGACATATTTCTTCTCGATAATGAATCTACTTTCATATCGAGGGCGTCGAACTGAGACTTCGTCAAGTGTACTGAATTGGAGTGATCGTCACTTTCCGCAGGGATATTCGTGTGCTTATCCGTCGCGTTGTTTGTGCATGATAACATAGCCAGCGAAAGCAGTCCAGGAAGCACGCACATTACATTATACAATTTCATTTTATCGTTTACCTGTTTGATGTTTCTGAATAATATTCTATTTCGAATTTCGACTCGAGGTACTTCGAACGCGCGTCCTGTGCCATAATTTCTATCTGAACGGCTTCTTTCAAATTCTGAATGAACGACACGTAATCGATCGAGCCCTCTCTGAACGCGAGTATTGCACCACGGCGTTGCTCCCTTGCAAGGGGAAGTGCCTCTGATTCGTAAAACCTCCATGATGCAAGCCACTTGCGATACTCCTGTGTTACTGCATTGAATTGTGCACGAATCTCAACCTGTGTTCCCAGGCGATCCTGCTCGGCGATACGGTGCTGGATTTTGGCAGCCTGAACTCTGGCGCGGTCCGGCGCAAAAAATAACGGTATCGATATACCTATCTGGAACTGATAGAATCCACGCTCGCCATCAATAGATTGATCGCCATATTGACCACTGAGCTTTGGCAGCATATTCATCGATGCCACCCGGCGTTCCGCGTCTGCAACATCCACGCGGCGCGTCGCAGTTTCAAGCAGCGGGTGTGACTGTAACGAATCAGCGATGATGATTGGCTCGTCCCAGGAAGGATCGTCCTCCATATTGACTGTAAACAGCGTGTCGCTTACCAACCACAAATTGAGTTTCGCCAGCGCGGAACGATAATCATAAGTCAATTGCAGCCGCTGCAATTCAATTTGCCGTACCTGATTCAACGCGGCGAGATACGCGAGCTTTGAAGTCTCCTCTACTTCGTATCGCAGTTTTGCAGCGCGTTCAAACTCGCGATAAATAGAGTCGAGATGCGTGTATAGTTGAAGCGTCTTACCCGTAACGTATGCGCTGGCATACGCCTTTTTTACCTCCCGAATTAATTCAATTTCATTCAACGAAAGCGCAGCCTCTGCAAGTGCAATCCGCTTGTCCTGCAAAGCAAGCTTTGGAGCAATACCAAAAATATCAATGCCCTGTTGCTGAATGCCGACCGTGGTATAAACTCCCTCCCCACCGCTAAGTTCTTCGCCACCCGTATATACCTGCGTATTACCCAGATCCCAGGCGCCGCGCTTCAAAGCCTGTTGTTGTTCAATTCCAAGTTGTGCCGCCTTTATCCGCGGATAGTTTTTCACCGCCTTTTCAACGGCAGCCTCCATGGAAATAGACGGTAGTGTGTCGCGTGACTGCGCCTGGGCCGACATCGAACCAAAGCCAGCAATGCCTATGGTAACAAGTATTGTAATCATGTTTGTTGATAATCTGAAAGAGCGTCGCTCAGCCCACCGATAGAGCGATGGCAATACAACAAGCGTGAGCAACGTCGACGTAACCATTCCGCCGATGACGACGGTTGCAAGTGGTTGTTGCACTTCAGCTCCGGCTGATTTTGAGATTGCCATCGGAAGAAAGCCCAGCACGTCGGCAAGCGCGGTTAGCATAATTGGCCTGATTCGACGGCGTGCACCCTTAATTATGCGCTTATCAAGATCCGTCACACCTTCCTCCTTAAGTTCATTCCATCCACTCACCAGCACCAATCCATTGAGAACCGCCACGCCAAAGAGCACGATAAATCCAACGCCGGCGGAGATACTAAATGGCATATCGCGTAGCCAGAGTGAAAAGACGCCGCCTATTGCAGCAAGGGGAATTGCAACGTAGATCATAACCGTTTCGCGCAATGAATGCAGAGCGAAGTAGATCAAAACAAAAATCAACCCTAACGCTATCGGAACGACCACCTGTAACCTTTGCGTGGCGCGCTCCAGATTCTCAAATGCGCCCCCATATCTGATATAGTATCCCGGCGGCAACGTGAGACGCTGGTCCAGGGTAGCGCGTATTTCTTCAACCAGGGATTTCACATCGCGACCGCGGACGTTAACACCCACGTGCACCCGCCGGTTTGTGTTATCGCGGCTTATTTGCATGGGGCCCGCCTCGTAACCAATACGGGCGATTTCACTCAATGGGATTTGTGTTCCTGAAGGCGTGTGGATGTAAAGGTTCTGCAGGTCGCCAATTTGCGTCCGATGTTCAGGGTCCAGTCTTACAACGAGGTCGAATCGCTTTTCACCTTCGAAAATAACACCGGCCTTCGCACCTGCAAACGCCGTCTCAATCGCGCGGTTTGCATCATCCACACTCAACCCGTATTGTGCAAGGTCTTCCCTTTCGTAATGAATGACCATTTGCGGCAACCCGGAAGTTGCTTCTACTTTCAAATCTCCAATGCCGTCAATACCAGAAATGATGCGGCCTATCTCATCCGCCTTCACGGCAAGAACATTAAGGTCTTCGCCATACAGCTTGATGGCTATATCCTCACGCACGCCTGAGATCAGCTCGTTAAACCGCATCTCAATCGGCTGTGAAAACTCGTACGACACACCTGGAATGCGTTCCAATTTTTCCTTCATCTTTTCAATGAATTCCTCCTTCGTTTCTGCGGACACCCATTCATCTTTTGGCTTGAGAATAACAAAACAATCGCCCATGTCCATAGGCATTGGATCTGTGGGAACATCAGCCACCCCAAAGCGTGTCATCGCGTGTTTTATTTCAGGAAATTCACGCAATAACATTGCTTCAATTTGAGTCGATGTGTTAATGCTTTCCGAAAGTGAACTTCCCGGCTTAAGCATGATATGGAAAGCGATGTCGCCCTCATCAAGTTGCGGTATAAATTCCGAACCCATTCGGGTAAAAGTGAAAACGGATAGTGCAAACAAAAGCGCTGCTGAACCAAACACAATCGCCATACGCCTTAAGGAGACCGCCAGCAATCTTTCATACTTACTTTCAATCCAATGAACGATGCGGTCGCCCCAGGAGGGCTTTTCTCTTTCCGCTACTTTTATGAAGAGCGCCGACATCATTGGTACGTATGTCAGGCACAAAATGATCGCGCCCATCATAGCGAACATAAACGTAAGCGCCATCGGCCTGAACATTTTACCTTCGACACCTTCAAGGAATAACACGGGCAAAAAGACAATCAGTATAATCAGCTGACCAAAAAATGCTGCATTCATCATCTTGCTGGATGCCTTGAATGCAACTTCATCCCGATTGACAAGACTTCCTTTCGCAATCTCTTGTGAGAAATAGAATACCGTCCCTTCCACGATAATGACTGCACCATCGACGATGATACCGAAGTCGATCGCGCCAAGACTCATCAGGTTCGCCCATACGTCGAATGCATTCATCATTATAAAGGCGAATAATAACGACAGCGGAATTGTCGACGCCACAATGAGCCCACCACGCCAGTTCCCTAGCAGGAAAACGAGCACGAAGATTACGATGAGTGCGCCTTCAACGAGGTTCCTGGTTACAGTACCTGTAGTTTCTGATATGAGCTTGCTCCGGTCAAGGAATGGTTCAATTGTGACACCTTCCGGCAGCGACTCCTGAATCAGCTGCATGCGTTCTTTTACATGCCTGATGACCTTGTTCGAGTTTGCCCCCTTGAGCATGAAGATAATTCCGCCAACCGCCTCGCCTTCACCGTCCTTCGTGAATGCACCGTAGCGCACGGCACTTCCAAACCTAACCTCGGCAATGTCAGCGATTCTGATCGGCAGTGAACCTGTTGTCTTCACTACGATATTTTCTATATCGCTTACATCTCGTGCAAGTCCTTCGCCACGAATGAAATTGGCAACGTGATCTTTTTCAATATAGGCACCACCGGTATTCTTGTTGTTCTTTTCCAACGCCTCAAACACATCGGATATCGAAACTCCAATTGCCTTAAGGTCATCCGGATCAACGGCGACTTCGTATTGTTTGACAGCGCCACCAAACCCGTTTACTTCAATTACTCCGGGCACCATTGCCATTTGACGCCGTACAATCCAATCCTGCATTGTACGAAGATCCATCGTCGAATACTTGTCACGGAAATCCGGCTCGACCTGCAGGGTGTATTGATAGATTTCGCCAAGTCCGGTGGCAATCGGCCCTATGGAAAGTTCGCCGAAACCCTCGGGGATTTCTTCCCGAACTTCAACAAGCTTTTCAGATACCAACTGCCTTGGAAGATAAGTGCCGAGGTCGTCATCAAACACGATGGTTACTACCGACAAACCGAAACGCGATACGGAGCGAATCTCCGTAACACCGGGAAGATTCGACATCGCGACTTCAATCGGATAGGTTATAAATTGCTCGATATCTTCCGTGCCGAGGTTAGGCGCTTGTGAAATCACCTGGACCTGGTTGTTGGTGATATCTGGTACTGCATCAAGCGGGACACGGGTCATGCTCCATACGCCGGCGATAACCAGGGCGATGGTAAGCAATCCAATAATAAATTTGTTCTTTATAGAGAACGCGATGATATGATTGATCATCCGAATAATTTTATGATTCAGATAAATAACAGAGAGCTGCAACTGAAGTCGCGCTCAACAAACGGGAATGATCAACAAGCTTTAGGTGGCTGAAATGGAGCGCCACGGTGTGCAGATGAAGGGGATGCCTCGTAGAAAGCAGGTTTATCAATTGCTTCGTATTCAGCGGGTGTTAATGTGATGCTCACTTCGGGCAAAAAGAATGCAGGTGCATGGCAACAGTGCCGGACTCCGTGAAAAGGCAAATCCTTGTGATCGGAATCACCATGATCGCCGGAATGGTCTTCTGTATCGACGAAGTGGCCAATCATGAATTGCCAGAACGAATCACCATTCTGTGTTTTATGCTTTTCAAAATGGGCTACCAGGTTTGGAATCTTCCGGAGTTCGCAGCCGAGATCGGACGAGATCATTCCCTGAGCAAGGAACAGTATCGCAAAAAATATCGCTGCAGCAGACTTCATGCGCGACAAAAGTAACGAAAATAACAATGTAACAATATTGCATTTGTCATGATAACCTTACTGCAAGCCAGATTTTTGCTATCGGTAAATTAAGGGTATGTACCGACCAGTATATGTAGTTAACTGGTGGACCTGATGGAGATTCACAACACTATGTATAAATCTCCACCAAGCCCCTCAGAAGATCGGCATTCCCCTGTTCCAAAAAAAACCGAAAATGCTTGCGCAGTCAAATAGCTGCATCTTATCTTGCAGCCATATAGCTGCACAATATGGAATTGCGACGTGATGTTTTTCAGGCCATAGCGGACCCTACCCGACGCGCGATCATTACCCTTGTGGCCCTTCACGCGATGACACCCAGTGCCATTGCGGAAAAATTCGACTCGACCAGGCAAACCATCTCGAGGCACATTCAAATACTTACCGAATGTGAACTCCTAAGACAGGAGCAATCAGGGCGGGAAATCTATTACCATCTCAATCCCAAAAAAATGAAAGAGATCGCTGACTTTATCGAACCTTTCCGGAACTTTTGGGACGACAGGTTTAACAAGCTCGAAGCCGTTATGAAGAAATACAAAACCAAAAAATAAATGGAGCGGAAGACAAAAGTACACGCCGACGCAGGCCGTAACGATCTCATCATAACACGCGAATTCGACCTGCCGCTGGAGCTCCTTTTCAGAGCTTACACAGAAGCTGAAATTATCGAACAATGGATGGGCACAAAGGTGCTGAAACTCGATAATACAAAACACGGAAGCTTCCAGTTCGAGACGACGGACCCAATGGGTAACAAGCACCGTTTTAACGGAACAATTCACGAGTTTGTGCCCGGCAATAAGATCACACGAACGTTTGAGTTTGAGGGTACGCCCTTCGGCGTGCAGCTTGAGTTTCTGGAATTCACGGCGCTGACTGAAGACACTTGCAAACTTACCATACATTCCATTTTTAGAACCGGGGAACAACGCGATGCGCAATTGAGCATGCCGTTTGCCCAGGGGCTTAACATGGCTCATAACCGACTACAGGAAATCGCAAGCAACCAAACCAAAAAATCATGAGCAAACGAAACAAGATCATTTACTGGATCGCCACGGTATGGCTTTCACTCGGAATGACCTCTACAGGTGTAGTGCAATTAATGCATATGGAGGAAGACGTTAAGATGATGGAGCGACTCGGCTATCCACTATACTTCCTTACAATCATTGGTGTATGGAAGTTGCTGGGCGTAGTAGCCGTCCTCATACCGGGATTCGCACTCGTAAAAGAGTGGGCATACGCCGGATTCTTCTTCGTGATGAGTGGTGCAATTTTTTCGCACATTGCGAATGGTGACCCGGCCGTAGAGTACTTCGGGCCTTCCCTGCTTATCGTGCTCACAATAACCTCGTGGTATTTCAGGCCCGCCAGCAGAAAACTCATTTCGCCTGCAAACGCGTAGTGATATGAATAAGAAACTCGACTTCTTTTTTGCCCCGAAAAAACAATGGCACGAAGAGTTTAATGCCTTGAGGGCAATTATCCTGGAATGCGGATTAGATGAAGCGTTGAAATGGGGTCAGGCATGCTACACCAAAGAAGGGAAGAATATTGTACTCATCCACGGGTTCAAGGAATACTGTGCGATGTTATTCTTCAAAGGCGCCCTGCTTCCCGATCCGAAAAAGATATTGGTACAGCAAACCGCCAACGTGCAAGCCGCGCGCCAGATCCGGTTCACCGATGTCAGGCAGATTATCAAGATGAAGACAACGCTCAAGGCATACGTGAAGGAAGCGATCAAAGTTGAGCTGTCCGGTCAAAAGATCGAACGGCAAAAGCCCACTGAGCTGGCGATTCCCGATGAATTCAGGCAGAAGCTTAATAAATTGCCTGCCTTAAAAAAGGCATTCAACGAATTGACGCCCGGCCGACAACGCGCCTATATATTGTTTTTCTCTTCGGCGAAACAATCCAAAACACGGGAGGCGCGGGTTGAAAAGTTTATCCCGCAAATTCTGAAAGGTAAAGGCATGGACGACTAAAAATAAAGGTGTTTAAATCCAAAAAAATCACGATGAAAAAGAAAGGCAAGTTCTCTTCCGCTCAACGCGATGAATTATTAAGCGTTCTCAAGGCGCGTTTCGAAAAAAATATGAATCGCCACAAAGGCATCAAGTGGGAAACTGTTGAAGCTCGCATTGACGGGCACCCCGACAAGTTGTGGGCGTTACACGAAATGGAACTTACCGAGGGCGAGCCGGACGTTGTTAGTCTTGATAAGAAAACGGGAGCAGTTATCTTCTACGATTGCTCACCTGAAAGTCCGAAAGGGCGGCGTAGTCTTTGTTACGATCCCGAAGCGCTGGAATCACGCAAGGAACACAAGCCCAAAGACAGCGCAATTGGTATGGCCGGCACTATGGGCGTCGAGATACTTACTGAAGAACAATACCGTGAATTGCAGAAGTTCGGCAAGTTTGATACAAAAACGTCCAGTTGGATTCAAACACCTGCTGACATACGCAAACTTGGCGGTGCATTGTTTTGTGACTGGCGTTACGGACATGTGTTCGTTTATCACAATGGCGCGGAGTCTTACTATGGTGCGCGTGGTTTTCGCGCATCGTTAACGGTTTAAACTCCTGCGCTAACCATTCCTTTCCGCGACGTCGCGCTGGAAAGATGACACAAATCATCCACAGGAACACTAGCCAGCCGTTGAACGGAATCTGGTTGTGACTATATTTGCACTGCTTTTAGCGGGCGGGAAACCGTCGATACTGAAGCTACGGAGAGATGCCAGAGCGGTCGAACGGGGCGGTCTCGAAAACCGTTGTCCCGCTTGCGGGACCGAGGGTTCGAATCCCTCTCTCTCCGCTTTTGCTATTCTTGACGGACCAGAATCATGATCAGGTTCGATTTCTGAAAATACTGCCGCGAGGCCCGCGGGCCCGCATATTAGCGTTCTCAACTACCTACTTGCTACCCAGGAACCTCTGTCTTTTCTTCCTTACTCCCGGGTCGGTTAGCTGCAAGTAATTCGGTTAAAAGTTTGATTTGCTTTTCCTGATTTTCGACAATCACATTCACTTTCCAATACCACAAGAAAAACACACGAAGAATAAGGAGAACGATAATCCAGAAAATCGGAACGATTAACAGCATGATGATTTCCTGGAGGCCAAAGGCCGACATGAATAAAAGGGTGTCCATAATTTCTATTTAGAGTTACTTCGTAATGACAACGTACTTCTCACAGTCTTTCGTGACGCGGAAGTATTCTATCTGACCCAATCCCTAAAAATCCGGCACGATAACGTCTTAGCTGTTGCATAATATGAAGTAAGCAGGCTCAAACCAAGCGTAGAGTCATCTTTTTGAATGAATGAAGCGTCCTCATCCAATGATTTGTCGCATCCTCCCCCCTTCATTGCCGCGACGTGACTCTGGCCATTGCGTAAATCGGACGTACCTTCGTTACATGAAACCTTAAACTTCATGTTATGAAAACAAAACAGATATCAAACGGCCTATGGTTCGACAAAGAAGCTGAAGAGGCCGCGAAGTTTTACACTGCTGTATTTTCGAACTCGCAGATTAAACATGTTGCTCAATATGGTACTGAAG
>JAEZDW010000117.1 GCA_023417955.1 Bacteroidota bacterium | reverse complement strand
CTCAACTACCGGCATATACGTACAGCGGAATTCTTCCATCCATACGATCGCTTTGTGCGCGTCGTCGGTTCCCTTAAGGGGAGGAATCATGTGATTAATTAAATCTTCCGCTATCACGTTAGCTGTTTTTATTATGTGACCAGAAAGTCTTCTACCAGTTCGTTAAACAATTCCGGGTGTTCCATCATCGGGGCGTGACAACATCTGTCTATAAACTTAAGTTCCGAATTAGGAATCAGCCTGTTGAATTCATATGCGACAACCGGTGGCGTAATAGTATCATTCAAACCCCATACCAATAATGTAGGTATGTCGATCTTCGGTATCTCGTCGGCCATGTTATTGCGTTGAGCAGATTTGGCAATGGCAACGATTCGCATGCATTTAGGGATGCTATTGGTCACTTCAAAGACTTCGTCAACGAGGTCTTTACTTGCCACCGCCGGGTCAAAAAAAGTGTAGGCCACCCGTTCCCTGATGTACTCATAGTTTCCCCGTTTGGGATAAGATCCTCCCATCGAGTCCTCGAACAATCCGGAACTACCCGTAAGTATCAGCTTCCGGACTTTTTGCTTGTTCTTAAGCGTATAGACGAGTGCGACGTGTCCCCCAAGACTATTTCCCATGATAATCAGATCGTCAAGTTTCTTGAACTCGACGAAGTCCTCAAGGAAGGCTCGTAGTCCCTCAAGACCGGCGTCCCTGATAGGCATTTCATAAATGGGTAACATAGGAATAATAACACGGAACTTTTTTGAAAACCGGTTGACTACACCCTCCCAGTTACTTAGAGCGCCGAACAATCCATGCAGCAGAAGCAAGACCGGACCTTCACCCTCGTCAACAAACTTGAATCCGTTCTCTTCCTTTATCGTTATGGTCATTGCCTTTTCTTTACGGTGATAAGTATCAAAAAAAATGTGAAAAGAAAAAATGCGCTGAAAGCGGCAGTTATCTTACAATATCAGAAAAAAAGGGAATTATCCGGCCAATCGCGTCAAATGTGTCGGGGGCGAAATGTGCGACCATCGGGAGCACCCAGGAATCGCCGATCCACTCTTCCGGAAAACGGAGCTGTAGTGATTCAAGAATCCACAACACCAGACTAACCATAAAGACCGTTCGAAACAGACCGAACAGTGCACCGACGTAGGGGTCGGCCATGCCAAGTAGTGCATCCGGATACTTTTCAATCAGGAACTTTGCGGCTAGATTTACGAGTAGTACGACCAGGAAAAAGACTGCGCCGAAAGCTATATAGGGAAGGGCAAACTCGTCGATAAAAAATTCCTCTTCGAGGTAAACCATCGTTGCGCCCATGAACTTAAATCCAAAGAGGACACCAAGGAAGACGGCTACCAGCGAAAAGATTTCAACCCTGGCACCATCGCGAAAGCCGCTGTAGGCACCAACCAGGATAATGATTGCGAGTGTGATGTCAACTTTACTCAAGCGGAAAGAATTTTCTTGACCATATCGGAAATGGTCTTGCCTTCCGCTTTGCCGGAAAGCTTTTTGGTTGCAACTCCCATAACTTTCCCCATATCCTGAGGCCCGGATGCGCCTACTTCAGCCTTGATCTTCAAAAGCTCCTGCTCGAGTTCTTCAGGGCTAAGCTGTTTGGGCAGATACCGTGAAATGATTTCCAGCTGGAACAACTCTCTGTCTGCCAGGTCCTTCCTTCCCTGCTGATTGAATATATCTGCCGACTCGCGCCGCTGTTTGGCTGCTTTGACAAGAAGTTTGTTTTCTGCGTCGGAGGAAACTTCGCCAGAAACACCTTTCTCAGTTTCTGCCAGAAGGATTAATGACTTAATGCTCCGGAGCGCCTCAAGCTCTTCCTTTTTCCGTGCAAGCATCGCCGCCTTGATATCGGCATCTATCTGTGACTTAAGGCTCATTGTTATCTTTGCTAAGTTTTTTCGAACAAAAGTAATCGGTAGTTTACACCCGCAAAAATCTAATTGTGACCCGACTCAGCGTCAATATTAACAAAATTGCTACACTCCGGAACGCCCGTGGGGGAAATAATCCCGACGTTTTGCGCGTTGCCCGCGACTGCGAACGATTCGGAGCGGAGGGAATTACGGTTCACCCACGGCCAGATGAGCGACACATTCGGTTCTCCGATGTAATCGCGCTCAAAAGTCTTGTTACAACAGAGTTTAATATCGAAGGATATCCCGATGAGAGGTACCTTGAATTAATGCGTCAAACCCGCCCCGATCAGGCTACCCTGGTACCGGACGCGCCAGACGCCATAACATCAAATGCAGGCTGGGATACCATACGGCATGCGTCATTTTTGAAGGAAGTCATTGCCGAAATTAAAAAGTATGCGGGGAGGGTCTCGGTTTTTGTGGATCCCGATCACAAAATGGTTGAAGGTGCGGCTGCAGTCGGCGCTGACCGGATAGAACTATATACAGAACCTTACGCATCTGCATTCGAATCTGATCGCGAGTCGGCGGTCCGATCATATGTGAGTAGCGCGGGCGTAGCGCACTCGCTTGGACTTGGTATCAATGCAGGGCACGATCTTGATCTCAACAACCTGGCGTTTCTGCACCAGCGCATTCCTCACCTCGACGAGGTTTCAATTGGCCATGCATTAATCTGCGATGCTTTATATTACGGGCTTGAGAATACAATCCAGCTCTACCTCAGACAACTGAAACAGAAATAAAATCTGGTTACCTTACGACATTGAAGACATTCGTATGAAACTAAAAAAACGTTTTTCGGAGCAGGACCTTCAGCGTATCAACGCAGCGGTTCAGACTGCTGAAGAAAAAATATCCGGAGAAATTGTTCCCGTAATCGTCGAGAAAAGTGATGACTATGTGGCTGCCAGTTACAAGGCGGGAATCATATGCGCAGCCCTCGCGTTTGTTACCATGGTAATTCTGGATCGCTATGTTATCTCCGACACGCATACACTTTACTACGATCCCCTGTTTCTGCTTGTTGTCGTCGCTGTATGCGGTGTACTCGGCGGCGTGATAACAAACTATGTTGACGGCCTGAAGCGTTTTTTCATTTCACGCGCATACCTGGACGTGGTTACACGTCAGCGTGCGGAGTCAGTTTTTTTGGAAGAAGAAATCTTCAACACAAGACAACGCACCGGGATTATGATCTTCATTTCATTCTTTGAGCATGAAGTAATCGTCCTCGCAGACCGGGGAATCAATCAGGTTGTTGAACAAAAAGAATGGGACAACGTGGTGGCGGGACTTGTTACGAAAATAAGGTCAGGGCATCTTACTGAAGGACTTGAATGGGCCATAGGCCGTTGTGGCGAAATTCTGCTCGAAAAAGGTTTTCATAAGACGGCTGACGACATAAATGAATTGGGCGACGATCTGCGGATAACCAAATAAGATTCATGCTTGCATCGACGCTTAGAGTTCAATTCCTGATTGTTCGGTTTACGTTGAAGCTCTGCTTCCTTGCAACGCTTTTCGCCTTTGCAACGACAGGCCTGCAGGCACAGCGGGCAATACCGGCCCAGGCCGGACATTGGGTGCACGATGAAGCCGGCGTTCTCTCTGCTGCAACGGAACAGGCATTGGAAGCTTTCATTCTGCGACACATGGACAGCACCTCGAATCAAATCGGTGTGCTGGTGATTCAAAGCCTCGACGGCGAAGACATCGAAGGCTATGCGGTGCGCGTTTTCGAAGACTGGAATCCCGGTCAGAAGGGACGCGATAACGGAGTGCTCCTGTTGATCGCGATAGCGGATCGAAAGATTCGTATTGAAGTGGGATATGGTCTTGAGGGAGCGCTTACAGATCTCGAAGCAAACCGGATCATTCGAAATGAAATCGGGCCGCGGTTCAGGGCGGGTGCGTATGACGACGGCGTGAAGGCCGCAGTTCTTGCCATCAGCCAGGCGATCAGAGGTGAATACGTCAACGACAACCCCACGTCCAGACGCACAGGTAAAAAGCGGTCTCCGGCTTTGACAGTACTGATTATTCTGGCTGTGATTTTCTATCTGTCGCGTCGCGGTGGCGGCGGTGGCGGGGGATATCGGTCAGGCCGTGGGGGTTGGAT
>JAEZDW010000109.1 GCA_023417955.1 Bacteroidota bacterium | reverse complement strand
GATAAGTACTGCAACAGAAGGTATCTTTAAACTAACTTCAGATTATCAGGGAGCTGCCGATCGGCAGCTCCCCTTTTTTTCCGGGAAACCGAATTGTGGAGGGCTACTGGCATGCTGCGGTTTAAATTCAATGGCTGTTTTTAAGATGCTTAATGATTTATTTCTGCCGCAATCGTTGGACTAACTTAGGGTAACGTCGATGTAAAGCCGATGTAAAGCCGAGTCTGACTCGACAACTGCATAGTGTTAAGCAAGGGATGATCCAGGGTTGATCCACCTTTGGGGGGGTGTACCTGGATCAACCCTGGATTATCCCTGGATATACCCTGGAACAACTCTAACTAGTACCCGACTTTACATCGACTTTACATCGAAGAATGACTGGGATTTAAGGATTGGAGAAGATTTTAAATTTAGAAATATTAGAAATCATTGTTGTCCGGGGAAATGAGCCTGCGATTAGTTCGTGGATGCGCCTTGAATGTCTACTCATCCCGGGCGGAATCATCTGCCTGGAATGTATGAACAAATGTGATGTGTACCGCTGGATACATCATGAGCGACTCGTTTGATGCGCACCTTGTGACACCCTTTCAGGGCTTGGGATTGTTTGATTCTTTTACCCGGGGCTTACACCCCGGGCTCGGTGTATGGCGCCCTTTCAGGGCTACTTTCGGATATCATCATTTTAAATTGTGAACTCGTGAAACTTTGTGCAAAGTTGGAAGACGCAATGCAATTGTAAATTATAGATCAGAAATATTGCCGAGCTCGTAGGCAAGCCGCATATAATGCCGTACCTCTTCATTAATGTCTTCGGTTGACATCATTCTGAAATGATGATTGTATTGTTCTTCACCCGGAACCTGTGCAATCTTTTGAAAACAAAGGTTATCCGGATAGGGTTGTTCAAAATGAAAGACGACATGTAAAAACTTCTTTCCAAATTGTGTTACATAGCAGACGCGCCTGCATTTGGTTGCGATACCGATCATCGTTTTCGCAGGTATGAACGCGACGTCACCGATGCGCTTGTATTCCGCAACAAAATGATAAAAGAGTTCTATCGCGTAAGGCGATTTTCCTTGTAAGAACGTTTTCAGATCGTAGTCAGACATAACTCAATGTAGTGAGTTTCTTCCGTACAACAACAAACGGAACGGCTACCCGCAGCTAGCTACTGGGCCCTTGCTGTTACTTCAAAACATCAATGCGCTTGCGCTGAAAACTCTCCCGCGCCCCTGACCCCTGAAGGGGAACAGCCGCACGTGTGTATTTGAACAAACTGTGAGCGTGATGAAAAAGAGTCTTGCCTCCAAACACCGAGAACGGCTATCAAAAATAAACTCTGCGAATCTCAGCGGCCCCGTGCCCCTGCGTTGAACTGCATTCCTATCCCTATTTTGACGCACCCGCTATCCACCGATCAATTTTCTTTTCAAGTATACTCAACGGCAGATTCCCCGAATTAAGTACCTGATCATGAAACTCCGCAATGTCAAACCCGTCCCCCAACGCCTGCTCTGCACGCGCACGAAGTTCACGGATCTTTAGTTGGCCGATCTTGTACGACAGCGCCTGGCCCGGTATCGCCATGTAGCGCTCAACTTCCGCTGTAACGCTGCGCTCATCCTCTGCCTCATGCTCCAGCGAATACTGTATCGCCTGTTCACGCGTCCATCCCTTTGAATGCATACCCGCATCGACAACGAGCCGGATTGCACGGTGCATATCGGCACTCAACATTCCAAAATACTGATACGGATCTTCATACAGTCCCAGTTCCTTCCCTAACGACTCAGTATAAAGCGCCCATCCCTCACTATATGCACTATACCCTGACGTCTTTCTGAACTTAGGCAAGTCAGGGTTTTCACGCGCCAGCGATATCTGGTAATGATGGCCCGGTATTGCTTCATGCAGGAACAGGTCTTCATCACCAATCGTGTTGTAATTTTTCACATCGGGAATTGGAACGTAAAATATTCCGGGGCGCGTACCATCCAAAGAACCCGGGAAATACTGCGCGGCAGCACTCTTCTCGCGGAACGCCTCCGTACGCCTTACTTCAAAGGGCGTCTTCGGTGTATTCTTGAACAGCCTCGTCAGGTTTGGTTTCATCTTATCGTGAATACGATTAAAGTTCGCGATCACTTCCTCCGGCTTATTGAATGGAAGCAACTCCTTCTTCTCACGCAGGTGTACAAAGAATTCCGGTAACGTACCCTTGAAGCCAACCTGCTCGCGTACCGACTCCATTTCCTCCGTTAGCCGCTGTACCTCGCGTTGACCGATTTCAAATATCTCCTCTGCGGAAAGGTCAGTTGTCGTGTAATACTTTATCAAAAAATCATAATACTTATCACCACCGGGTATTCCCGAAATACCACTTGATTCACGACACGCCGGAATGTATTCTTTCTCAAGAAACTCAACAAGATCGGCATACATCGGAATAAGGTCATTGCCAATCTTTCGGACAAATGCGGCAGTGAGTCTTTCCTTGTCCTTCTCTGAAAAATCCGCCGGCATGTTCAACACAGGCTTGTAGAAAAGGTGTGCATCAACAGGTCCCGTTGCGAATGATTTGAACTGATCCAGCATCTTTTGCGCGAGCACTTTTGGTATCACGTGACCACTTTTCATGCCCTTGCGCATGTTGACCATCGCCGTATCCATCCACGCCTGAAAATCTTCAAGTCGTGAAAGCCAGTTATCATAATCACTTGCGGTCTTAAATGGCTGCACACTCTGACCACTCGCCAGAATTCCCACCGAAAGAGCCATCGATGTAAATTGGTTCAGCGGCGTCAGGAGCTCCGGAAATTCGAGGCGTTTCAGGTTTATATCACACGTCCACTTCAGCACATCGTAACTCAGCCTTTCATTTTCGTTCATCACGGCGGTATCATAATGCTCCAGCTGCGACCGATATTTCTGGTAAAAGTCACCCAAAGCAGCACGATACTCTGCCGTAAGTGTATTTTGAATCGTATCGTTATAGCGGTTATCGCCTGCGTACGTTGCTTCAAACGGTACCAAAGCGAGTCGCTCCTCATAATACTCGGTCAGCAGACTGTCAAACGGGATATCCGTTTTACTCGAAGCTGTGTCTGAATTCGACACGCATGAAACAAGTACCGGGATCAGCAGAATCAGGAATAAAATTGCACGCATAGTGATTACGTTAGATAAGGGAACTCGGGGCCTTTCCGGAAATTCCGGACGCGCCACAAGGCCGAATCTAAGAAATTGGAAGGACAAAAAAATCCGGGGGAGTAAGTCCCGCGAGCGTAACATGAAAATTTTGTTCACTTTTAAACGACAAAGAAGCCTTTTATCACCTTTTTCTGAAAAAGGGAAACATTTTAGGATGAAATGCTATTATTTTATCGCGTTAAACTCATTATACCTATGCACTACGCACTTCGATATGCCCTTGTCGGCATCGTTATTCTGGGCATTGTCGCAGCCGTTCCGGCGCGGAAAAAGCCAAAATTTATTGATCCAGCCAATATGGACCTTTCCGTAAAACCGGGAGAGAATTTCTACCTCTATGCAAACGGAGGCTGGCTGAAAAAGAGTGTCATTCCACCATCAAAAACAAGTTGGGGAAGTTTCGCCGCCCTGCGCGAAGAAAGCTCGCGCCGTCTGAAACTGCTTCTTGAGGAAACTGCCAAAACCCCTGGTAAATCATCAAAATACCAGAAAATCGGTGATCTCTACGCCAGCGGTATGGACAGCATCGCTATCCAGAAGCTGGGCTACCAGCCCATCAAATCCGACCTCGATCGCATTGCGGACATTTCGTCCGTTCAAGGCGTACTCGATGAGATCGCCAGCCTCCGCACGCAAGGGGTTGCAAGTCCGCTCTTTGGATTCTTCATTGGCCAGGACCGCAAGCGTGCCGACCAGTACATACCAAGTCTGAGCCAGGGTGGTACTACGCTGCCTGACCGGGATTACTATTTGAAGTCAGACACACGCAGTACAAAAATCCGCGCTGCTTATTCAACGTACCTCAACCAAATGTTCCAGCTCACGGGAAGCAACGAAGCTGAGGCTGCAGCGAAAGCTGAATCGATAATCCGTATTGAAACCGCGCTTGCGAAAATGCAAATGCCGCGTGTTGAACTCCGCGATCCGCAAAAAACATATAACAAGTTTTCGATCAGGGATTTCTCGGCAACCACGCCTTCGATAGACTGGAACAGTATGCTGAAGAAGCTCAAGATTACAGGCGCTGACAGTCTGGTTACGAACAACCCCACATTTTTCAAGTCGGCGGACGCACTGCTTACGGCGGTTCCGCTTTCCGACTGGAAAACATACCTTCAGTGGAACGTTATTAAGGGTGCTGCCCCACACCTCAGCAATGATTTCGTGCAGGCTAACTTCGCCTTCACAAGCGTACTCAGTGGTCAGAAACAACTTACGCCGCGCTGGCAACGTATGAGCAGCACAATCGACCGTAACCTCGGCGAATTGCTCGGTGAACTGTACGTTGAACGTTACTTCAAGCCGGAAGCGAAAAAACGGATGATCGAACTCGTCGACAACCTCGAACAATCATTCGAAGATCGCATCAAGAACCTTGACTGGATGTCGGACGAGACGAAAACGCGCGCACTTGAGAAGTTGAATGCTTTTGCGAAAAAAATTGGCTACCCCGATAAATGGCGCGACTACAGTTCCATCCGTATCGACCGCAACGATTACCTCGGCAACCTGCAACGCTGCAGTGAGTGGGCATACGACGAAATGGTAAACCGCTTCGGCAAACCCGTAGACAAGACGTTGTGGGGAATGACACCGCCAACTGTGAATGCGTACTACAGTCCCGTGAACAATGAGATTGCATTCCCTGCCGGGATCCTGCAATTCCCGTTCTTTGACAACGATGCCGATGATGCCATCAACTACGGCGGTATCGGCGCTGTAATCGGTCACGAAATGACTCACGGCTTCGACGACAGTGGTCGCCAATACGCACACGACGGTAACCTGAAAGACTGGTGGACAAAGGAAGACGCCGATCGTTTTAAGGAGCGCGCCGACAAAGTTGTGAACCAGTTCAACAGCTTCACAGTGCTTGATACGCTTCACGTCAACGGCAGACTTACCCTCGGTGAAAACATTGCCGACTTTGGCGGATTGTCAATCGCGTATGAAGCGTTTACGAAAACTAAGCAGTTCAAAGAAGGCAAGAAGATTGACGGGTTCACTCCGGCACAACGCTTCTTCCTGAGCTGGGCACAAATCTGGCGCGTGAAGATGCTGCCTGAATCTCAGGCGCAACAGGTACTCACTGATCCACACTCACCCGGTATGTACCGCGCCAACGGTCCCGTTATGCACCACGACGCATTCTACGAAGCCTTCGGAATCAAGGAAGGCGATGCAATGTTTGTGCCGAAGGAACAGCGGATCCGGATCTGGTAGTCTATTTTTTTAAGCGACTTTAATTTGAATGAAGGCCTGTGAATACGGGCCTTCTGCTTTTTATGGTGGTGGCAGGAATGCAGGCAACGCGGAGGCGCAGGAATGCAGGTCAACGCAGAGGCGCGGAGGCGCAGAGTCTCGCAGAATTTTTTTTTGCAGCAGTTCTCAGCGTGTTGAGACCGGGTCTATCTCTTCACGATCACAGTTTTATTCACATACACATGTGCGGCTGTTCCCCTTAAGGGGCAAGGGGTGCGCGAGGGAGTTGATGAGCAGGAACAATGGCAATGCAGAGGGCGCATGAATGCAGGTCAACGCAGAGGCGCGGGGTCGCGGAGTTTCGCAGAGTCTATTTTTGACAACAGTCCTCTGCGTCAGCAGGCATAGCTTCTATGATCCGAACACACAATACTGCGTGGGTCCATTCAGGGATGAATGAGTGCAGATAGGAAGTCGCGAGGGAAATGCAGGCAACGCAGTGGCGCGAGGTCGCGGAAGTTTCGCAGAGTTTATTTTTGACAGCACTTGTAGTGCTGTCGAATCTGGAAGCGCAGCAGAAAGAGGATGATGATATCCCGCGATGCGATGTTTAGCCCTGGAATAGCGTATAATTCAGCCCAAAGTGAAGCATATTGCTACCCCTCAGTTCGCGAAGAAAGCGCACCTGTAACTTGATTTTTTGCAGGTCGTAATTCAGGCCTGCGTATCCCCCTGCGCGAACGTCTTTCGGAATATCAAGCTTTTCGCCGTCCCAACGTGTGCCCAGGTCGTGCCCAGCTGTGGCACCTACCCCGATGCTCAGCGGACTGCCTTCCGACAAGTAGAACGATGGCCCTATTGTGAACATAATACTCTTTTGCGCAAGCAATGTGCCGTCGAAGTTGTTCAGTTGATCGACGAACACGAGCTCCAGCACTGTTGATATCCTGTCTGCACGACCCTCCATGAATCCACCGACGTAGTACCCGATACTCTTGTGAAAATCCACCCCGTTCATATAGGTGTGAGCAGCCCCAGCCTTGATACCGTAAGTTGTCTGCGCCGTTGCTCCGATAGTGAGCAGTGAGAACGTGATAATGAGAATAGCCTTCATAACGTGTTTTTTATGCAAGGTCCGCAAAACGGCGAGCACCTCAAAACCGCGTCCTAAAAATTGGCGCTTGGAAGTGTAGGAATTAGAATCCAGGATGAAGGACGAGCTGTTAAAAAAAGTCGTGGAAGAAAGGCAAGGGGTGCGCGAGGGCATCGGATGCAGGCATGCGGGCAACGCAGTCGTGCGGGGTGCGGATAAGAAGCGGAGGTCGCGAGGGAAATGCGCGTAACGCAGGATGCACATTACTCACCCTCAGCCAATTATAAATCAAAAATTAGAAATCAGAAATAACTCATCTTCGAGGCATTCCCTAATCAGTTAGCATAAACATCATTAGTACCTCCTGAAACTTGAAACCTCCCCAACCTGAAACTGCCGGCAGAAATGTTTCCATTTACCGTACATTTTGTTTCCCGGCAGGCATTACCCTTTCCCGCCAGCCGTATTTGTAATACTTTCATGGCAAACCAGACACGCGCAATGCAAATAACTGTCCGTATTCTTTCGGTACTCGTCATCCTGGCAACTGCTACGGTGCTTACTGCCCAATCAAAATTGCCACGGATCAGCGTCAAAGGC
>JAEZDW010000061.1 GCA_023417955.1 Bacteroidota bacterium | reverse complement strand
CGAAGAAGGCAGCAAAGAAGTCTGCAAAAAAGACTGCTAAGAAAGCTGCTAAGAAGAAGAAGTAATTAGGTAAGACCTAAAACTTTGCGAAGGGAAGTAAATCGGATTTACTTCCCTTTCGTTTTTTATAAGAATGTTTGAGCGTTCATACTCGACGTTCTCATCACCCCCACCTCTTACATACTGTAGCACTTCAGCCTCCATCGCAATACCGGGTGTGAAACAAAGCAAGTAAATCTATGTGTGTCGACCTTGGTATTCGTCGTCTTCAAGTGGTCGATGAAATAACAACTTCCGCCTTCTTCCCTGCCGTGCTTCCAGGGTTTGGTTGACGCTGGTATCAAATTTTAGGACTGGAGGAAACGCAGACAGCCGCATGATCGACCTCCTGATTTTTGGATTCCACTACACCATAACTTATTTCGTTCGTTCATACGGTTGCGTAAATAATGTATATCAGAGTCTTGCCTTCGCCATTGAAGGCCCGTAACTTTCTCTCCAAATAGTGACAAAAACCAAAAAGACCATGGCAAAAACAACCAGCAAAGTCTCAACCAAGTCCGAACCGAAGGCTGAGAGCAAGGCTAAAGCAAAATCAAAGGCGCCAAAGATAGCGCCGGAAGCTCAGCTGGAGTCCGCCAGTGAAGAGGCGTTGAAAAAGCTGCAATCGCTGGGTATCGAACCTCAACTTCAATCTGAACTTGAATGGTGCCTGGGAAGTTATCGCTTTGACAGAAACCCGGTGGGACTGCGGGAAGCTGCAGGGCGCGCGCTGGCTGTCCTGAACGCGGAAAAGGTTAAAAAGACCAAAGGTGTTACCGTTAAACTGATCGGGGATCTCGAAAAAGCCATCAAGGCACAGTAGCGTCAGATCATGTGAGTCACGTTCGACAACGAACCTGCATACCGTTCGACGACAACTCCAAACTTTTGCAAGAAATCCACGCCTTCGTCGGATGCGATACCTTTATGCTCCGCATACGAGTTCAAATAAACCACCTTACTAATTCCCATTGAATAGATTATCCTTGCGCACGCCAGACATGGCGATAGCGTAACGTAGAGTGTCGCGCCTTCGACCGAAGATTTGTTCTTTACCGCGTAGAGTATTGCGTTTTGCTCTGCATGAATTGCCAGAGAACATCCACCCTTTGAGTCACGGGGACATCCAACACCCGGCCACTCTTCGTCACAATTGTGAGTTCCTGATGGCGGTCCATTATAACCGATAGAAATGATCCGTGTATCACGGGTCAGGACCGCTCCCACATGGCGTTTTATACAATGTGAGCGCCGGGCCAGATTCACGGCCAATTCCATATAAATATCATCGAACGCGGGACGGTCCATTGCACAAAATTAAAAGAGATTTTCACAATCGGGAATCTTTTGAATTCCGCAGACAAACGATCCAGACCGCCCGCGCGAATCAGCCTGCACAAAGGCCAATGATTTCCGAAATTGCTATCTTTAGCGACATGTCAAATCTGCAACGGAAAGCCGTCCTTTTAACTCCCCTGATCCTGCTCGCCCTGGGGCTATACGCTCAGGAACCGGTGGTGCGGAGAGCAAGCCCGTTGGCGATTGTCAATTCGCGGTACAACCAAACCTATTTCAAGATAACATACTCGCAACCCCACAAGAACGGCAGACAAATCTTTGGAACCCTGGTGCCATACGGAAAGGTATGGCGGACCGGAGCAAATGAAGCCACTGAGCTGACTGTCACCAAAGACATACAAGTAAACGGCACCCTCCTTCCTGCGGGAACGTACTCGTTGTTCACAATCCCGGATAAGGAAAAGTGGACGATAATTATTAACCGCGAAGTCGGGCTGTGGGGTTCATACAATTATAATACTACCCTTGATGTAATGCGGTTTGATGTTCCGGTAACTGAACCGCCTGACGGACTGGTGTACGAGCCGTTCACCATTCAGCTGAATCAGCGTAACGAAGTGGCAGACCTTTTGTTAATGTGGGACAGAACAAAGGTTTCAATCCCGATTAAATTTATCCATTGATGACCAGGCACCTGACTTTTTTGTTTTTGTGGAGTATAGCTTTTGCAGGCTACGGACAAGGGATCGATGAACTTGAAAAACGGCATGGCTTCAAGGATATCCGCCTTGGTATGCATGCCGACTCCGTTACGGGCGGAAAACTCAAAAAAGAGATTCGCGAGCAAAACGAATTCCCGGCCAAACTGTACGAGGTAAATCATCCTTCATATGACAAGATCGGCGAAGTAAAAGTCAAGCGAATCGAAATGAAGTCGTATAAAGACTCCGTTTATGAAATAAGCGTCACCGTAGACAAGGATCCCCGCCTAATGAAAGCTTTGGAGTCCGTTTACGGAAAGGCTGACTATGATATGAAAAACGAAACGTATTTCTGGCGGACTGAAAACCTGATTTTGAAGTTTCGTTCGTCAGGGAAAAATCATCTGGAACTACTTTACACCTCATTCATTGTTCATCGGATGATGAAAGAAGATAAAAACCGTAAGGTTGAAGACATCGCAAATGACTTTTAAATCAAAAATACACTACACAATGAAGGCGTTCAATCTATTCTCACTGCTGGCACTCGGGGCAATCTTATCGCTTCCGGTGTATGCGCAGGACAATTCAAAGAAATCACCCGAGTCAACCGAAATATGGGAACCGCAGCCGCGGATAATAACGCCGGCGCAAAAAGTCGGTGACGCGCCGTCTGATGCAATCGTATTGTTTGACGGTAAAAATTGGGACAACTGGCAAACGCTTGATGGTGGTGTGCCCAAATGGACGATCAGCGACGGAGCGATGACCGTTGCAGCCGGTGCGAAGGACATCAGAACAAAAAAGGAATTTGGTGACTTCCAACTTCACGTCGAATGGCGAACGCCCGCGACAGTAGACCCCGCCCAAACCGGACAAGGACGCGGTAACAGCGGTATTTTTCTGCAGGGGAAATATGAAGTACAGGTTTTGGACAACTACGATAACAAAACCTACGCTAACGGACAGGCTAGCTCTATTTACAAACAGCTGATTCCGTTGGTTAATGCCTGCAGGAAACCCGGAGAATGGCAGACCTATGATATCATATTTACGGCACCGCGCTTTAACACGGAAGGTCGAATCGTGCATCCTGCATACGTGACTGTCATCCACAACGGAATAATAACACAAAATCACGTGGCTATTTGGGGACCTACGGAATACATCGGTCTTCCGGTTTATAAGGCAGGAGACAAAGGTCCGATCATCCTCCAGGATCACGGAAACCCCGTCAGCTTCCGAAATATTTGGTTACGTGAACTATAAGAAATCGACCACATCAATTTTTGGGGCCGCTCTTTTATAGGGCGGCCTTATTTTTTTAGCGGAACAAATTTTCCCTGCCTTCGTCGGGCAACGTAAAGGAACAGGACGACCGCAAAAATGAGCAACGCAATAAACTGGGAATTGCTAAGATAATTTTCTATCACATAGCCGCGTCCGACATCGCCCCGGAAATATTCAATGACAAACCGACCGGTTGCGTAAGCCAGAAGATAGGTGTAAAAAAGTTGACCATAAAACTTTCGCCGTCGACGAAGATATAGCAACAACCCCAACACCAGCAGAATAAAAGACGCTTCATACAATTGCGTGGGGTGAAGTGGCGTGTGCAATGGATTGGCGTAGCAGGCTTCGTCGGTGAAGGTGACACCTAATACAGACGCAGTAGGTACCCCGTAGCAGCATCCTGCGAAGAAGCAGCCCAACCTTCCGAAAATATGAACAAGGCAGGTTGTAACGGCCATGATGTCGAGCATGGCGAACGTATGTAATTTTTCCTTCTTGAAATACCACAGCATCACCGGCACGGCGAACAAAAACGATCCGTAGAATACGAAGCCGCGACCAGTGAAAAACCGTTTGGGGTTCTCGAGATAATAGGACGGGTCTTCAAAAAACAAAAAGAACTTTCCTCCAATCAGCGCAGCCAGAAAAATGTAGAGAAACAATGTATTCGCCTGATCGAAAGTGAGGCCAAGTTCTTTTCTGCCCTGAACCGACATGTACCATACACCGGCTATTGCCCCAAGCGCAATCATGAAACCGTATGTATACACAACGGTTCCTCCGATTTCAAATAATATCGGATGCATAATTTACCGGGAAAGTGTCAACCTTTGTATGAGATACGATAGATAACATTCGCATAGTCGTCGGAAACGAGCATCGACCCATCAGGAAGGAAAAGGATATCTACGGGCCTCCCCCACACTTCCTGAGTTTCCTCATTGAGCCAGCCACTTGCAAACACCTCAGTACCCGCTGGCTTGTTATCCTTCATGCGCACAAGAGTAATGTCATAGCCAATCTTCTTCGATCGATTCCATGATCCGTGTCGCGCTACGAAGAGCTGACCTTTTAGTTCTGCCGGGAACATATTCGCAGCGTTGAACTTAAGTCCAAGCGGCGCAACGTGCGGGCCGAGCTTTGCTGCCGGGGGGACGAATTCCGAACACTGCCGCTTTTTGCCGAACTGCGGATCCGGTATTGCTCCTTCGTGACAATACGGAAATCCAAAGTGCTGACCAGGTTTCGTTACGATGTTTAATTCACACGACGGCGTATCGTCGCCGAGCATATCCCGACCGTTGTCAGTAAAGAACATATTTCCCGTCTCAGGATGCCAGGTGAACCCAACGGTATTTCTCACCCCTTTAGCAAATATTTCCCGGCCCGAGCCATCGGGTTTGATTCTGGTAATCGAAGCATATATCTCTTCTTTGCTTTCGCAGATATTGCACGGTGCTCCTACCGGAACGTAAAGCCAGCCGTCAGGGCCAAAGGCGATGTATTTCCACCCATGGTGACGGTCAGTCGGATAGTCCTCATTGATTACGGCGGGTTTGGGCGGATTATCAAGTTTTGATTCAATACCGGCGATTTTTGATATCCTGCTGACTTCAGCGATATAAAGATCGCCGTCGCGAAACGCAACGCCATTGGGCCTGTTTAGTCCAGAGGCTACAATCCATTTCTTATCTGCTTTGTTGTCGCCGTTGGTATCTTTCAACGCAAAAACCTTGTCACCATCACGGTTGCCAACGTATACAATTCCCGAGGGGCTAAGTGCCATCGAACGGGCATTGGGGACTTCTGCCCACACATCTATCGTAAAGCCCTTCGGGAGTTTTACCCTGTCAAGAGGCAAGCTCGATATGGGTGGCTCAATGGTACTTATAATACGATCAGCTTTGCGCTCAGGAAATCCTCCGGGCAACAATGCGATGCATATCAGCAGGATATTTTTGAAGGTCGTCATAATAAAAAGTAGACTTTTGACTAAAATAAAAGAATTGCCGAAAAATCCATTCCTCCTTTGTTTGAATGGCCCAAACACCTTTGCATGAATAAATTCGTATTCCTGCTATTTTTGTGGATTAAACCAGTTTTGAGGAAGGAAAAGCAGCTGATATGGTATCGATAACGAACCTCTCCTATTACATCGGGGGCCGTGCACTGTACGAAAATGCCAATATGTTCATCAAACCGAAGGACAAGATTGGCCTTATTGGGTTGAACGGTCGTGGAAAATCGACTTTGCTGAGGCTTATCTCGGGTGAATATAAATACGACGCAGGATCCATAAGCAAAAGCAACGACTGTACGATAGGTTTTTTGAACCAGGATTTGCTTTCGTACCAAACCGATGATGCCATCGTAACAGTGGCAATGGAGGCGTTCAAAGATGCGGTAGAAACGCAACGGCAAATCGAGAAGATACTTCATCAACTGGAAACTGAATACTCCGACAACCTCGTTGAAAAACTTGCCAGGCTTCAGGAGAAGTTTGAACACCTCGACGGCTATACCATGCAGGCCAAAGCCGAAGAAGTGCTGGAAGGAATCGGATTTTCAACGACGGATCTGCATCGCCCCCTTCGCGAGTTCTCCGGAGGCTGGAGGATGCGTGTAATGCTTGCAAAGCTCCTTCTTGAAAAGCCGTCCCTGCTGATGCTCGACGAGCCTACCAACCACCTTGATCTCCCCTCTATCGAATGGGTCGAAAACTATTTACGAACCTATGAGGGAGCTGTCATTGTCGTTTCCCACGATCGAACTTTTCTGGACAATGTTGCTACCAAGACCGTTGAGGTAACCCAGGCTCAGCTGGTCACCTATGAAGGCAATTATTCGTTCTACCTTAAAGAAAAGGAACTGCGGCAGGAGATTCAGCAGAATGCCTACGAAAATCAGCAACAGAAAATCCGGCAGACTGAACGATTCATTGAACGATTCAAGGCAAAAGCAACGAAGGCAAGGCAGGTGCAATCGAGGGTAAAAGCCCTTGAACGCATGGAAATGATTGAAGAAGTTGTCGATGACACAGCTGCCGTGAATTTCAGATTTACTTTCAATCAACAGCCGGGCCGGTTCATTGTTAATCTTAATAACGTTTCAAAATCGTATGGCCCGCTTGAGATTTTGAAAGACACTTCTGTCGCGATAGAACGCACAGACAAAATCGCGTTGATTGGTGCAAACGGAAAAGGCAAATCAACATTACTTCGGATTCTCGCCGGCGAAGAGCCGATCGAAGGTGAACGAATAATGGGGTACAATGTCATCAAGGCTTTCTACGCGCAGCATCAACTGGAATCACTGCGTGTTGAAAATGAAATCCTGGAAGAGTTGATGCAGGCTGGCTCCGGAAAATCTGAACAACAGCTTCGAAATGTGTTGGGGTGCTTCCTCTTTTCCGATGAGGATGTTTATAAAAAAATCAAAGTACTTTCCGGAGGAGAAAAGTCTCGGGTAGCTTTGGCAAAAACTCTTATTTCAGAGGCGAATTTTTTGCTTCTCGACGAACCGACGAACCACCTTGATTTTATATCTGAGAACATTCTGATTCAGGCGCTGCAACAATACAAGGGCAGCTTCGTAGTTGTTTCGCACAACCGGCACTTTGTAAGTCAGATTGCCAACAAGATCTGGTACATTGAAGACAAGCAAATAAAGGAGTATCCGGGTACCTACGACGAGTACGAGTACTGGAGAAAAAAGAATGAGGCCAGTGCGGTGAAGCAGGATCCGCCGAAGGCTGTCAACAAACAGGAGACTTCTGCACCACCACCTGCAGATCCGGCTGCGGCAAAAAAGAAAGACCTCAACAAGAAAGTCCGCGATGTCGAGGAGAAGATACTCACGATGGAATCGCAAAAGAAAGCCATCGAAGAGGATATGATTAAGCCGGAAGTGCTCGAAGATTTCAATCAGGTGAAGAAGCTGCAGTTCGACCTCAACAAGGTCATCAAGGAACTTGAGCGACTTACGCGTCAGTGGGAAGAACTCGTCTCAGAAATAGATGAGCTGTCATAACTCAGCCGACCCTAGTTCCAGCCGAATCCGATACTGACATTAAAGCGCTGCATCGTTTCTTTTACTTCCATGTGCGGTGACCAGTTTCCCTGATTGAATTCGTAATGATTCTTTTGCCATTTATATCCGGCGGATACATAAAGTTTGTGCCGCCCCGCTGATATTCGAAGGCCAAGTGCCGGATTAACCATGATCCCACCTTTTATTTTCGATGCTTCCTGCCACGGATCCGGTGCGCTTGAACGCACTATTGAATAACCGGCGTTCGTCTGAAAAAAAACCTTGCTGTTCCTGAACTCCAAAAAGTCTGCGGAAAATGAAGCAAACACCGGAACCACCTTCCACCGGGTATGGGTAACACCGCCAAATGACCATGACACAGTCGCACGTGTGTAGTCATCATACCCGATACCTACACCTATTGCCAGCGTACCGGAACGAATACCATGGACAGTGAAAACGCTGGTTGTGGTTCCGAGATTCTCCTTGCCGATGAGCATCCCTGCCTGAAACATATTGAAATAGTTGATGCTTCTTTTACGACTCACCGAATCGGATTGTGCCAACCCCTGAAAGCCTGCAAAAAGAAAACAGCAAATCAGGAAAACAAGTCTCATTGAATCGTGATCTGGCTCAACAGCGTGATATTCTCAGGATCGGCGTAGCTGTATTGAAACAAGCCGTCCTCTCCAATCATCACGAGCCGATCATTATAAGGGATTACGTCAAAAGCGTGAATTGATTTGTAATGCTTGATCAGATTTTTATCGATAGTCATTATATCGTCAGCCCTGTAGACTTTGAGACCATCCTGTCCATCGCAAACGAAGAGAAGATCGCCGTCGATGCCAAGCCCGTGCGGATTGGTCATCGGATAAATCTTCAACAGAGACGGCGCTGTCTTATCATGAATATCGATTACCTCAAGTTGATTTGTAAATCCCGCGCACTCATTGCCGGAACGCAGCGTCACGTACGCGTAGCCATCCTGAACGACAACCGGGTCACAACTGCTGACATGCGTATAGGTACTAATCACAGCAGGATTTTCAGGGTTATCGAGAGCCAATATGTGCATGCCGGAGCTTGAGCCCAGGAAAAGATTCGCTCCGTACGGGAAAATCGTTTCAATATCCCATCCCACATAAGAGATGATTTTCGAAACGGGTTTGACTGTGCTTACGTCGAATGTATGGAGATAACCGGAGTTGATTGCATAAAGAAAATCCCCGTGAACGGTGAACTTCGCCATGGAGCCTCCAACTCCGGGGCCAGAGCCGGTCCCCGGAGCTGAAGCGAGACTCCTGGTAAAATCGGCTGCACTTTCCGCAAGAACACCGCCTTTATACCACGTCACCGGGCCACCCGGTTGAAATGAACAATCTCCTTCCGTTACTGTCACCTTTGTAGTTTCTTTCCATCCGGTGATGATACCTTTCGTCTCATCCAGACCCGACACGGGATTGAACCCAATGTCATAGTTAAAGTAGCTGAATACTGCGGACTCACGACTAACTTCTTTTATGCCTTCAACATTGGAAATGTCAAACGACACCAGGTCAATGTAGCTGTCGGCATATAGCGTATTTCCTTTGATGGCGAGGTCAAAATTTCCAGGGATGCTCAGGAATGCCTCCTGTAGCGGCGCGGCAGGATCTGTATTATTGAAGATATGAATCCCCTTCCCGGGATCATTCACAAAAAGATAGTTATCCTTGATATAAATCTTGCCCACTGCTGACAGGGGTTGTGGACTAGTAAGTCCGGTTTCTTCCTTGATTTCTTCAAACGACTTGTATATCGGTTCGAAGTAAATGTAAGATGCTTTCGATTCACATGTATCAGTACATCCTTCGAGTAAGACGCTAAGTCCAAGGAGACCGGTAAGGAACAAGAGCGCATACAAGGATACATGCATTCTCTTTTGAAGTCGGGTTTCAAGTGGTTCCATAAAACGGGGTTTGTTTTTTTCCTTTGACACTTAACGGGCCGCAAAGGTTGGATAGCTATCGGAAAATGTAACGGAACCTCAGCCCGACATCAAATGTCAGCGGCAGTGACTCGATTCCCGTTTCATCTTTGAATATCGAGTTAAATGGATAACGCAGCCCGGGGTTAAGTGAGAGCCTGTAATTTTGCCCCAGCCGATACGTTAGCTCCGTACCCAAAAGACCGCTAAAGTTCGTTGATCGGTACGGCGATTCATCCCCACGTGACTGCGTCGTCTTCTGAAGGTCACTGCCCTGAGGGTCGATCGTATTCTGAATAAAGAAATCGGTCGAAACCCCGGCATTCAATTGGAAGCCGAATTTCCGGTCGATGATCAGGTAGCCAGCCTGAACCGGCAGACTTATAAATTCAAGACTGCTGCTGATCTCGTGCGGGGCAGTCGGAATAAGATTCGAGCTGCTATGGAAAGATTGCTCCGAAGCGCGAACATCCTTAAATGTGGCCGGCTTGAATGAATTGTTGCGGTCAAGCACCACCTGGTTTGAAACATAGTTGGTGTTATTATTCAAATAACTCAATCCTCCCTGAATGACCAAACGCTCCGTAAGGCGACGGCCAAAGCTAACGTTAACTGAATACGAAGAACCTGAGGCTTTCGCCTGATTATCTAACGTTGAATTCATGGCAATTGCATTTGCAGGGCTCATCGCCAGGTGCGACCCGGAACCATTGTATCCCCCTGCGGCGAATCCCAATGAAGTCCAAAGTTCTTCGTGATTACTTTCTTCTTTGCCCGTGCGCTTGTTTGCTCTTTCAGCAATTTCTCTCTCGCGATCCTGGAGCTTCTGAAACATCAACTGTACAGGGTCTGCTTCGGTAGCGGGATCAGCATCGGCAATCACTTCGCCATCCTTTGTGCTGGTATCAGTGTGAGCATCGGCTTTTGCCAGATTGTTGTCTGCCCCTTCTTCAGGAGAAGTCAAGGCAATATGATTATCGTAACGATCCGTTGGCAGTTCGTCGTTAGGAAGCTCGTCATTAAGAAGTTCATTCTTCAAACCTTCATCTCCTCCGGATTTAAACTTATCGTCCTTGTCGTTATTGCGATTTTCTGCGGCAGCAACAGAGGCGTCGCGATTGTCAGACTTAGAAGTATTTTCCAATCGCGATAATGCATCCGAAGTCGTGGTGGTGCTCTCGCGCCCTTTTTCAACACGATCTCCAGCCATACCTGCTTTGCGTTCAGCCAACGCGTTGTTTTCCGCTATACCCGGTTGACGGCTATTTCCTTCTGCGATTCCTCCGCTTTGTTCTTCAACGACATTATTTTGTTCCACGGCAATTGAGCCCGGGATTTCGTTTCCTGGACGTGTAGTTATCGGAGAAGCTGAATCGTCCGAAACTTGCGTTTGATTTACTGCCAGTTCCTGGCCTGTAGAACTATCACGGATTTGCGTGGGCTGATTGGCGACAATCGACTGCTCATTATTCAAATAGAACAGCCCGGCACCTGCAACTGCAAGCGCGAATGTAACAGAGGCGGCAGCCAGCATCTTGTAATAGAAGATCCTCCTGCGCATTTTCTTGCCTTCAGCTCTTTCGAGTTCGAGCTCAATGTTCACCCATGCATTCTCCGAAGGAGAATACTCAGCGCCATCGAAAGCACTTTTCATTTCCTTCTCAAAGTTTTGCCTCTCCATATCGATCAAAATAAGACTCCTTAGACAGTTTTTGTTGCAGTAAGCTCCTCGCCCTGGCAAACTGCGATTTTGATGTACCTTCAGAAATCCCAAGTTGTTCGGCGATTTCCTTATGGCTGTATCCTTCAATGGCAAACAGGTTGAAGACAATCTGGCATCCCTGAGGGAGGGACTGAATCATCTCAAGCAGTTGCTTAAAATTGATTCCGGAGATGCTGATCTCGTTCTCGGGGAGTTCCAGTTCCTCAACGTCAACCATCGGATAGAGGTACAGCTTCTTCCGCTGTACGTTCAACGCGGTGTTGACCATAATCCGGGTAATCCACGTTTCGAGTTTGGCTTCCTGGCGAAAGTTTGCAATCGCGTTAAAAACCTTGACAAATCCTTCCTGAAGTATGTCCTCTGCCTCTGCAGTCGTTTTTGAATAGCGCATACACAGGGCCATCATTTTTCGGCAATAACGGTCATAGAGGGCCCTCTGGGCGGCCCGGTCATTCTTGCGGCAACCTTCAATAAGCTCTTGTTCCGTGAGCATGCACCCGTTTTAACGGCGATTTCTTGATTTTAGACACAAACAAAATCCAAAAAGTTGGAAATCCCCTTCCGATTCCGTTCAAGAAGTAACAAGTTTGGAAAAATATCGCACACCTACACAGGCCAGATTATGAAGACGATTGTGTCCGGAATCCTTGCATTGCTGATTATACAAGGCTGCACGCCTATATCCTCGCCGTCGACGGGAGCCTCCGGCGGGGCAAAGGTTCTGCGACTCGAAGACGCAATCTATGAGTCGGGCATTCATACCGTGAGGCTCTTTGCCGGCGATCCGATGAATTCCGCCGCCGTCCAACTCGGACAGCCGGGGCTCGTGCTGGAATTCGATGATCTGAAAAACCAGCGGGAGGACTATTACGGTCGGATTATCCATTGCGACTACAATTGGACCCAATCGAGGCTGCAGGATCTGGATTTCATCGCAGCCTACAACGAGTTTCCCATTAATAATATGGAGTTCTCCGTAGACACCCACATCCCCTATGTGCATTACTGGTTTGAGGTTCCACCGGTGAAACTTTCCGGCAATTACGTGCTCGTGGTTTACCGGGGTTCAAATCGTGACGATATCATACTTTCAAGACGGTTTTTGGTTTATGAGAACCGGGTTACCATCAGACGTAATCAAAACCTCGTAGGCCAGGGAAGTGTGGCGCAGGTAAATCAGCAAATCAATTTCACAATAGATCATTCAAACATTCAAATCCTGAATCCCATGCAGGATGTAAATGTCACCATCCGCCAGAACCAACGGTGGGACAATGCAGCGACAGATCTGAAACCTATGTTCACCCGCGAAATCGAAAAGGAACTGGAGTACCGCTTCTTCGACGACGGCAAGATGTTCCGCGGCGGGAATGAGTTTAGTTTCTTCGACATGCGATCGTTGATTAATCCCGGC
>JAEZDW010000005.1 GCA_023417955.1 Bacteroidota bacterium | reverse complement strand
ATCTTCAGGGCAGAAAAACTTAAAAAACGCTCCGGCTTCAGCCGGAGGGAAGTGCATTCTTGAAAGAGAACGCGTGTAAGAGCGTGTGCTGATGATGACGGTTGTGCCTTATGCATTTTGTTTTTCTGCTGCCAATATGTTTGAACTGGGATTCGCACGATTAAGGGATTAATAGGATTGAGTCTCTTTCCCTCCGCAAGTGCTCGAGAAGAATCGCGTGTTAAGAAAAATTTCCCGATAGCCTTGCACAAGCTGCGAAGAATTTCAGTGGAAGGAGTGGAAATGTGATTGAGTGTATTCACATAAACGAAGTTGCGTAACTAAAAACAATCCTTCCAATCCATCAATCCTCATCATGTCCATCCTTTAATCCTTAAATCATGGTTCAGACGGGAATTTAGACAATCTATTTCCAGAAAAAAGTGCGAAATAGTGATAGCACGGACCTGCACAAGATGTCCACTTTATACAATGTGATCGGTTACCAATATCGCAGGTTTGTGAAACGCTTTTGTAAAATTGATATCAGAACACGTCATTAAGTCCGGGTGTAAATCTCTGAGATATCTCGTAAATTGACAAAGGCAATTTACAACTCTTGAGATACCGCAGACTAATTTTCCTTGGATTGGTGGTCGCAATATTCCTCAGCGTCCGCGAATGGTTTGATCGCGTACAGGAAGATGTTTACGATCAGGAAATCATTCGGGAGGATCTCGGTGGCATTGATGCACACCTTGGCAGTTGGGGTCAGGCGAACAAGAACGCAATTATTCAATTTCGCCTCAAACGCGATGGACGATTCAACTACGAAGTCGTAACCCGGCCGGATAACGATACCATCAGACATGCGGGGTGGTACAACATTAATTCGGACTTCAAACTCGTGGCAGTAAGCGACAACGGTGATACCATCATCAACCACGGCGTTTACCTCACACAATCCGCCAATGGAAAGGTGGATGTGATGAACCTGGTACAAAATAATGACGATACCGCAGCCATGCTTTTTTACAGGCTCAAACAATAGTCGGGAAATGAATTTGTATCGAATAACGACAACAGCCTTCGCGCTTCTTTTCGTCGTTGCATTGAGTCGTTGTGGCAATCCGTCGAATGACAGGGCCGTAACGATCGATGAACTAGAATCCGTCCAGGAGGAAGATCAAAAGCAGATGGAAGCCTACGCAGCGAAGCGGGACTATCTATCGGCGGTGGAGCTTATCAGTCTCGCTGACTGCAATGATTTGCCCTGCATTCAGATATTTATGAAAGAGCTCTCTTCGGATTTCGTCCACGCAACTAAAGGCGAGTTCGCGTCTCTGCACCGATCGGTCGTGATCGACACAACAGGTGCCGAACTCACCATGCCGCTGTCGACATTCTATGTTGATGCCAATCCCCAGGCAACCTGGCGAACCGCACATACGCTTCACACGAAAGCATTAGGGAATGCGTTGTACGAAGAATTTATGCAGCTTGGGTTCACCTTTGTAGAAGAAGGTCATTATCTCGGCATAAAAAGCAAGCAACAACGTTACGTTTCGTCAAAATATCCAGGGAAAAGTCTGTACATAACGGCGACTTTCAGGCCGTGGTACTTTATAGGTCTCTATAAAGGTGGTGTTAGCTGGCCGTGCTATGTCTTTGAAGTGTACAACGATCGATAGGCGTTTTATCTAAGTCTCCTGAACGGTCATTAGGGAATCAGCGTGAGCTTGAATCTCGGGTTCTTTGAGACCTTCATCGTTTCGTCGAAGAGAGCAATCAGTTCTGGTCGCCCGGGGTCCGGACTTTGCAGATGGAACTCCTCCAGTCCGGAATGCAAAAACAAATTCGTTAACCATTTGCGAACGTACTGAGGTCTTTTGGTACAACGCTCTGTGAGCTGAATAATTTCATCCTGATCGAAATCACTATCTACTACAAGATCGATGAAGTGGTGGTTGTATTGAAGCTGGAGTTCCAGAGAGCGAATGGATGCCTTTTCATCGGCAAACGAAACAATGATTGCGCTTTCATCCATTGTCAGGGAGTCGGCGACTATTTTCAAATCGGGGAGGCCCGGCTCCAGGTTAAGCGGATCGCTTATAAAATTCATCCACGCGAGAAAGGATTCACCGGACTCATTGCTCAATTCATGGGTTCCGCCTTTCCGAAGTGTTTCGCGAGTTTCGTCAATATTCAATTTTATTTCGGTGGACATTGGTATAGGGCAAGCGTTGCGATCAGGATATTATTCTTACACTCCGGTTTTTTAGTGCACCATCTTTGATGCTTGGATAAAACAATTCAATATAGTTTGTCGCCAGCTCATTCAGATTTGGAAGGTCGGCCTTTATGGTAAAAGGAGTATAGTTTGTGCTACGCTTAAGTTCCAGCGTTTCAAGTGCGGGAAGATTCACAGCATCGTACGCGGCATGAGCTACCGACTTCAACCGAAGATTTTTCAACTTCTGCAGAAGCGAGAATTCAACCGGTACATGAAATTCAGGGCAAAAGCAGTCAAGCGAAGTTAGCTGCACAAGTTCCGTCCACACTTTTGGTGGACAAGGTTGCGAGAAGGAAAGGTGACGAAGTGTCTTCAGTTTACCGATTTCGCGGGGAAGTTCAGCGATTGATATACCCGCGACATCGAGCCATTCGAGTGCAGGCAACCGAAAGAAACTTTCCGGGAGATGCGTAATCGCCGTACCGTTCAGAGAAACCTTTTTCAGGTTGACCAGTGACTCGAATTGATCTGCGAGCTCGGTGATCGGTGCACCGTCAAGCACGAGTTCTTCGAGGCTACTTATTTCAAACAAGCCTGCCGGCAGTTCCGAAAAGTTACCGCGCAAGATTACTGTTTTCAACTTAGTCACGCGATGGAATTCGTCCGGCAAAGCTGACCACGAAAGCCCGTCGAGATGCAGAGCCTCCAGTGAAGGCAGTTCAAAAATACCTGACGGAAATCCTGAAAGCTTCTCCGCGCTTAATGACAGATTCTTTAACCCGGAGAGGCGACCAAAAAGATCGGGCAAGTTTGCAACGAGGGTGCCTTGCATGAAGAGGTTTTCAAGTCTGCGCAAGGAAAAAAATCCTTCACGTATTTTCCTGATTTGCGTATTTCTTAGACTCAGTGTCACCAGGTTTGAGAGTAAATTGAAATTGTGGGGGAGTTCAATCAGCGGAGAGTTATCCACAGTAAATATTACCAAAGAGGAGAGCTGACAGAAGCTTGGAGGAAGCGTCTTAATTCCCGAACCACTAAAGTCGGCGTGTTCTAGTTTTCTTAAGGCATCGAACCGGTCCGGTAGTTCATCAATCATAAACGGCACGTGTAATTCTTTTATGCCGCGATGTTCGAATAGATTGTGAATCCACGTTCTCGGCGTAACGCCGGATGAGTTTCTATTCAGAAAGATGCTTGTTGATTTTTTCAGATGTTGAGTTAACCGAATCTTAAGTGAAGACAACGAAGCAGCATCCGGATCAAATGAAACTTCAACCGACACATCATTTTCAACGCGACCGGAACGCATGAGTTGCAGTATGAAATCAGGTAAGCCCGGCCGAAGGTTCGCCGGATCTGTCAGATAAGTTAACCAATCAACGATCGAGTCTCCTGTTTCAATTGTAAT
>JAEZDW010000432.1 GCA_023417955.1 Bacteroidota bacterium | reverse complement strand
CGCGCTTGACCATGTTGACTTTTCCTTTGGCGGCAGCTATCGCACCAAATACATGCGGATCGGCGGATCGGCAAACCGATTCACGAACATGCTCGGCAACGACAGCACTACTTCTTTTCCCGCTTATTACACGGGCACTCTTCAGTTCATGCTTCCATTAGCCGACGACCGACACCTTCTTGAACCCATCGCGACGTATCGAAGTAATTTATTCGGCGCACCACAATTAGATGCGGGATTGTTTTACACGTATAATGATTTCGCAACACTGGGCGGGAGTTATCGAACCGGTGGAATTCTTAGCGCGACTGCGGCAATCAAGCTCAATAAACGGCTTCTCGTTGGACTGAGCCGCGACATGTTCCTCGGCGAATTGGGTCAGGGGCTCGGTGCGTCTTACGAAGTTACGGTCCGTTTCGATTTTCGGGATGAGAGCTTCTATCTTAATTCACGAAACTCGCGGCAGATCAACAACAATGCTATCAACATACGCCGAAAGACACTCAACCGGTTTCCGCTCAGCAACAGCAAAATGAAACAAAGTGCGAAGTACAAGAAACTGGTTCGTAAGAAATCCTACATGTCGCCAAACTACCGCATGAGCGCCAGCAAAAAACTCATGACGGTAAAAACAAAACGCAAGCATTACCGTCGGCGTTAATCCGTTCATTAAGTAGCGGAGGTAATCTATTCTTCGCGCAGCGTGTCTGCCGGGCTCGCACTGCCTGCGCGCAATGTCTGAATCCCTACCGTCACAAGAAGCATCATCGCGACGATAAGAAGTGTGGCGACGTAGACAATGGGCGAAATATCGATACGATAGGCGAATCCTGCGAGCCATTCGCGCGCGCCATAAATACTCAAAGGAACAGCCAACAGACCTCCAATTGCCAGCACAATGAGGTACTCCTTTCCTACCATGCGAACAAGGTCGCCGATTGATGCACCAAGAACTTTGCGAACAGCAAACTCCTTCGTGCGTGTTTTGAGTGCATAGGCTACAAGGCCAACAAGCCCGGTGAATGCAATCAGAACAGCGATTCCACAAAATACAAACAGCAACTGCACTTGTGCCTGTTCACCTTTGTAAAGGTTCTCGTACATATCATCGAGAAACTGATATTCCATGGGATAAAATGGAAACAGATCATTCCAGGCATGGGTGATTTCTTCAATTGATTCGTTAAGTGCGTTTGTCTCAACCTTAATAAGGAAGGTCCGCAACCACACTGGTTCCTGAACCATAATAAGAGGATCAATTTTGTTCCTAAGCGATTCCTGATGGAAATCCTTCACAATTCCTATCACCGGTCCCGGTGCGAGCGCAAGATCACCTATCGCCCAGCTTATACGTTGCCCAATTGCTTCGTCCGGTGTTTTCCAACCCAACTGACGCATAGCGGTTTCGTTAATCATATAACTGCGCGGCTGCGTCAGTAGGTATCCCGGAAAGTCAAATTCCCCAGACATTTCCGGATGCACCCGCGAGGGATGAAGTGGTTCAAACGACTTTCCTGCCTCGAGACTGATTCCCAGCGCTGAAGTAAACGCGTGGTCAACCACCTGGATATCCATTACAGGTGCGGAAGTTGGATCAGCATTCACGCCTTCAACAATAACCGGGCCCGCATCGCGAATCTCCCGTGACGGTACTTCCATGCACGCGCTGACGGTAATGATGCCCGGCTGACCCGAGAGCCTCGTGCGAAAAGTTTCAAATCTTGCCTTCACCTGGTCGGGCACGCCGGGTATGGCTATCACCTGCTCACGTGCGATCCCGAGATCTTTATTCAATACATACTGAAACTGATTATTGGCAAGCACAGCACTTGCGATAAGCAGGATTGAAATCGCAAACTGTAACGTCACCATTACACGCTTCATACTGAAGATCCTTTCAGGACCGGACAGCGTTATTACCTTGCTGGTTTTGAGGACAGCAACCGGTTTGAGTGACGTTAGCAAAAACACCGGGTAAATACCCGCGACGGCCCCGCACATCAGTGTAACGGATAACAGAAAGGCAGCATACAGAACAGGATCCGGGAGGAAGCCTATATCAAAAGTTACCTGAACATAGGGAAATGTCAAATATACAATACCTGCGCCGATCACAAGGGCGATCAAATTCAAAAGCATCGACTCGCCAATTAAATATGCTGCAAGGTGTGACTTCCCGGCGCCAAGTACTTTTCGCATGCCGATCTCCCGCGCGCGACCAAGTGACATCGCGCTGTTCAGATTGATAAAGTTTATTACGGCCATGATCAGGATCAACAAACCTGCGATCCCTACGATCTTAACATAAAGCATGTTACCATTGGGGGTGATTTCGCGTGCGATATTCGACGTTAAATGAATCTCAGGCAGCGCCTGAAAGATAATGGCATCGTTGGCAGCTTCGTCTTCAGCGCTGTGGTTGCCTATGAATTCGGGCATTGCCGATTGTACATCAGCAATATCTGCGTCTTCTTCAAGCATGATATACGTGTATGCCCAGCCTGTGCGTTCGGATTCATCGTCGAACGAAAAAAGAATATCCACAGGAAGATGTGTATTGCGGGGCAGGTCGGTCATTACACCCGAGACGTGATACAAGGTTTCGGTTTGATCAAGGTCTCCGATAACAAATATTTCCCGTCCCAGCGGATCTTCATTCCCAAAATATTGCCGCGCCAACGAGGCAGATATCACCACGGAATTCGGTTTCGCCAATGCGTGACCGGAATTGCCGGAAACCAGACTAAAATTAAAAACGCGTAGTGCCTCGTTGTCCGCTACGTATGCATATACGGGTGTAAACTTTTCCTCGCCAATGCGCACGTATTTGCGGGCATGATTCTGAAACCTGACGAGTGATTCAATACCTGCAACCTCATCAGGGAGGTTGTTGATATAATCGAATGGAATTCGCGCCCAGTGAGCCTGATAGTCTGCGGAAGGTGTGAACTTATAGGTTGCACGATAGATGCGATGACGATTTTCATGAAAGCTTTCGAAATTCATTTCGAAATACACATACAACGTCGCAAAGATGAAAACACCAAAGCCGACGCCGAGGCTAAAAAGATTGAGCAGCGTATAAAAACGATTTCGATAAAAGCTGCGGGCAAGGGACTTCAGGTGGTTACCCGGGATGATTGTAAAGTTCATATGAGGGCATTTATGAAGTTGAAGAACGCTGAGTAAATGAAATTACTTAAAAAAGTATATCCTTCATACAAAAGACTCACAATCAAAGTAATCTATTCATCTGCGCCGGCACTAATGCTTCTCGCCTCTTTGACGATCTCCTCCGGAAAATTAGCGAGTTCCAGAAGGTTGATAGCGTTACGAGTTTTGAGCGGTCCAGGTCGCAGTTTATGGTCAAAATGTAGTCGTCCATCTTCTATTGTCTCCGCAAAATGGTAGCCATCATATTCTTCATCGAGCAATCTCGCGAGATCCAGATCGTGGGTTGAGACCACAACAATGTTGTTGCCCTGGTTCAGATACGACAAAACTGCCTTCCCAAGTGCAGTCCGCTCGACCGAATTGGTTCCCTTGAATACTTCGTCAAGCACAAACAAATTCTGATGTCCGGGCTGCATTGCCTCAATAAAATTCCCAACAACATTTACCTCCTCGAAAAAGTAACTTCTACCCTCAAACAGGTTATCATCTATTCGTATCGATGAGAATTGTCGCAGGATGGGACTTTGAAACGCATCCGCGAAGCAGGTATGAATACTCTGTGCAAGTATTGAATTAATTATGATCGATCTCAGCAACGTTGTCTTTCCCGACAGGTTCGATCCTGTAATCACAAGGCTCCGGCCTGAAATGGCAACATCATTTTTCACACAATTCCGGATCAATGGATGATAGATTTCAACTGCGGAGAGTTTTCTGCATTCTTCAGTCAAGACGGGTACGCATGTCTTACGCACTCCTGCACGTAGTGATGCGACCGAAATCGACATATCAATCCATCCAACGTAGTCGAATAGAACTTTAATTGCATCAGCTTTTGCGGCCAAAACATTCTCAAGGCTTCGAACCGTTAACACCTCAATAAGAAAGATTGCATTGAGAAGTTCGCCGGCATAATAACCAAACTGACTAAGATCATCCTGCATCGCAGATCTGCCCGGTTTCAGCAACGCGAGTTTCCATGTAAGCGACTTCAGTTGTCTGACGCTATCCACAAGGCCTGGCCTATCCTGGCCGCGGACTTTGTTAATATTTGACGCAACCTCCACAAGTGTGTTAAGCTCAGAAAAAGATCCGTATTGCAGGCCTTTGTCGGTGCGGTGCCAGTAATGAACAAATACATTGAGGGTAACCGGAACAAGAAGCGCCAAAAAGAAAATCGGAAGTTTTATCGCGATTAAACCAAATGCTATGACCAGCATTGAACTGTAGGGCAGAAACTTCATCCAACGCGGTCCGGGGTTCACCTCCGGTGTTATCGTTTGGCAGATGCCATAGGCTGAGGGTTGGTTGAGTCGACTCAATTCAATTTGAATCGCTTCCCTTTGCTTTATATCGTTCCGCATCGCCTCGACCTCTTCGTCAAGTGCAGTCAAATCACGTCTGCTTTGCGAAGGGTGAACAAGTTGGCGATATAGGTACTGCTGCCCCGGAGCACTCGTCGTTCGATCAACGAACGCAAACAATCTGGAAAAATCGATGTCGTCCAGGGTTTGCTGCGAAAGGCTGTGAAGCTCCGGATCTGCAAATTGTCTCGCATACCGTCCCGCGCGGTGAAAATTGATCTCACGTGGTTTCACAGAACCCCATGCCATTCGGATTTCATCCAAACGATGATTTCGCCGTCTTTTTACGCTGACCGTACTAAACACCACCAGACTTAATACGACTGCCACTGAGATCAGAAGGTAGACCATGTTCGATAACGGGTAAATCCAAATATACCACTAAATCGACCTTAATTCGTATGTCGGCATCGTTCGGGGTCATGCATTTTATATGAAGGGTAATCGATCAATTCGTGGCAGATGCTATTTTTGTCGCACTGAATAATTCAATTAACCTGATCTCGATATGAAACTCCGGATCCTTATCCTGGCCACATTTGTGGCTTCCATGGCTCAGGCGCAGCCGTCACTTACGGCCTCTGATTATGATCGCGCTGCTGCCCAACTTTCTTTTAATACAGGCAAACTGGTAGACCATTCCATCCAACCGGAATGGCTTCCCGACAACCGCCTCTGGTATCGCAATCTAACCGCTACCGGAAGTGAGTTTGTGCTTTTTAATCCCGACACAAAGCAGCGCCAAACCGCGTCATCAAAGAACGAATTGTTTAAAACCGCCGGAGCCAATGCGGACGAGTCGCGGCCATCGCGGACCGAGGTACGTTCACCCGACGGAAAATACGCCGCATTCATTCGGAACTGGAACCTCTGGGTGCGCGATATCAAGACTGGTACCGAAAAAGCATTAACCACTGATGGCATTGAGGATTTTGGATACGCAACAGATAACGCAGGCTGGAAGCACAGTGACAGACCGATAATCTCATGGTCTCCTGATTCAAAAAAGATCGCAACCTTTCAACAGGATCAGCGCCATGTAAAGGATATGTATCTTGTGAAGACAAAGGTAGGTTCACCAGAGCTTGAACAATGGAAATATCCGCTGCCTGGAGACTCGGCCGTTATCATGATTCATCGCGTCATTATACATGTAGAAGGCTCTCCTAAAGTTGTACGTCTTAAGGTTGCAGCCGATCCGCGAAGGGGCACACTGCTCGATGATATCGCATTTCGGGGGACACTCATCGACGTAGCGTGGAGCGCAGACAGCGAAAATCTGGCATTCGTTTCGACGAGCCGCGACCACCGCGAAGAGAAAGTCAGGTTGGCCAATAGCCGTACCGGGGAGGTGAAAGAAATCTTCGAAGAAAAGGTGGCAACACAATTCGAATCCGGACACGACGATGTTAACTGGAGGTATCTTTCTGCAAGCAACGAGATCATTTGGTATTCAGAGCGCTCAGATTATGGACATCTGTATTTATATGATGCTAACAAAGGCACGATTAAAAACCAAATCACATCCGGTGAATTTATTGTGAGATCAATCGCACACATCGATGAAAAGGCACGTCAAATCTATTTCATTGGCAGCGGTCGCGAGAAGACGAATCCTTATTACAAGTACCTGTATCGTGTCGACTTCAATGGCAAAAACCTCACATTGCTGACACCAAACGAAGGGGACCATGCAATCCGCTTTTCACCGAACTACAAATACTTCATCGATTCGTATTCACAACCACACGTACCACCTGTGACGGAAGTAAGGACCGCGAAAGGTCAGCTCGTGTCGCCGCTTGAGAAAACAGACGTATCGCGTCTTGCGGCATCAGGATGGAAGGCACCGGCTCCGTTCACAGTGAAATCAGCAGACGGAACTTGGGACCTTTATGGTTTGATGTTCACGCCGCCTAACCTTGACGAAACAAAAAAATATCCGGTAGTCGTATACATTTACCCCGGACCGCAGGGCGGAAGCGTTGGATCATGGAGCTTCATGCCTTCCCGCGGCGATTGCCAGGCGCTGACTGAACTTGGTTTTGTTGTCGTACAACTTGAAGGAAGTTGTAATCCGCGCAGGTCGAAATCTTTCCACGATGCGTGCTATGGTAACATGGCCGAGAATACTCTTCCTGATCAGATATCGGGTCTTAAGCAGCTTAACAGCCGATTCAAGTACCTTGACCTCGACAAAGTTGGTATCTGGGGACATTCCGGCGGAGGCTTTGCAACATGTGCCGCGCTACTGAAGTACCCGGAGTTCTTCAAAGTAGGCGTTTCACAATCCGGTAACCACGACAACAGAAACTACGAGGACGAATGGGGTGAGCGTTACGTTGGTTTACTTCAGGAGACTGAAGGTGGATCAAATTATGAAACACAAGCCAACCAGACCTACGCGAAGAACCTCAAGGGCAAGCTGATGATTGTTCATGGCGGCATGGACGACAACGTCCCGCCCTACAACTCATACCTTGTAGTTGATGCATTGATGAAGGCGAACAAGGATTTCGATTTTATCCTGGTACCCAATGCACGCCACGGCTACGGTATGGACAACAATTATATCATGCGCCGGCGGTGGGACTATTTTGTGCGACACCTCCTGGGAGCTGAGCCTCCGCATGAGTACAAGATTGTAATGAAGCCGGATCCGCGGCTGGTTGATGGCGGAGCAAACTGAGGTCGATTGCCAGTCCACAAGCAGTCTGCCGGACAGGCAGACTCTGGTAAAAGGGCGATTCCGGCTATTCCAAAGGATTTTGACTTCCCGGTTTTTTAACCGGGAAGTTTCTTTATTTTTGCCGGACGAAAAACCCTAAAGGATGGCCATTTGGCGGGAATTTGGGAGGTTTTCAGGTTGGGAGTTATATCACCCCGATGGTCCCGTAGTTCAATGGATAGAATTTCAGATTCCGATTCTGAAGATATAGGTTCGATTCCTATCGGGACTACAAAGTAATAAAGCCGCGGATACGTGGCTTTTTTTGTTTCATTAAACCCGAACGTGAAATTTGTGTCTCATTATCGGGGGATTCTGACGATGCAGGTTCGATTCCCATGCCGAAGGGGAAAAGAATACGCGAAGGCTCTTTATGGCAAAATGAAAGAATCTTTTGCGAGCAGACCATTGACCGTTTCGAAGGTCAATGTTGAAATTTTCATTTCCAGACCCTGAGATGAGCGAAGAAAAACTATCCAGATTTTTCAGATGTGGACGAAAGGACGACTACTGCTAAATGCGCTCTGTCTTATGTTCCAACATTGGGTGAGGAAATAGAACTCAATTTTTTGACCGGACCATAATCAAACACTAGGATATGTTTACAATGTACAGCATATTATATCATGCGTAAGTGAAGATCTTACGGGGTTTGTTCACCCAAGTGGCAACTATTATCATCATTGGATGACGCCAAGAGAAGAACATGAAAGATGGTAAAGCTGGCGCGCTAGCCTTGAATCCTGAACTGAAAGAGAGAGGCCTCAGCAGCAATTCAAAAAAAACTAAGTGCTAGATTTTGCGCGTAATTTATCCTGCAAAGATCTTAGTCGGTCAATGATTTGATCGAAATCAGAGGCACTTGCATAAATCATCTCTTCCTGCATGGTCCTGTAGTCCTTTCGATAAAGATCTATAATGGTATCCGGAGGAATGAAACTGATAGTACCATAGAATAAAGTTTCGTATTCAACCCATCCAATTCGTTGATAAGATTTACGATGATGAATGAGGTCCTGGTATAATTGATCATCACTGAGAGCCTTCGCTTCTGCCTCCGTATCAATCATGCTATTCAAATCGTATAGGTGCCTTGACATTCTTTCAGATCGGATCTTAGTTGCATCTGGCTTCCTAAATTCTTCATGTAAAAGAAAGATTTTCTCCAAAAACGTTTTATGGGGTTCCACGGCATCAATCATAAATGGCTCCTCAGGGTATTCGTCTGAAGGATACTCCGATGATAATATGGATCGGATCGGTGCTTTTGAGAAAGGTGTTTTCAACGATCGGACACTCACTTCGATTTTAACTTCGTCGGCGATATATTGGTTGGGATCATACAAAGGTTTATACTTAACGTGCAAGGTTTGCGGATCGGTGTCTGGCCGGCTCTCTGGAATGGGTTCCGCCTCTATAAGAATGAAATCTTTTGGCACACCAAGTCTTAGGAACTGCGCTTCTAGATCTTCTTTCAGTTTAGTACTTGTAAAGACACAACCTTCTCTCTTAAGTTTCCCGACATAACTCTTCGAGGGATCCTTCTTATACTTCATTTCGAAAGCTTCCGGTGCCAGTGCTATATCAATATCTTCCGAAAAGCGTGAGATTAACTTCCAACATTTACTAAGAGAGGTACCACCTTTAAAAACAATCTGGTGCGCATATGCCCCTTGAAATAAGGCGCGAAGCGTAAGTGTTATCCACCAGTCCTTTTCAATTGCCTTGGCCTGGATTCCCGTGATATATTCAACTTCCGCAATCGAAGCTCTTCGTTGATCGTCTGTTAATTTCAGCCAGTTAGTCATTTGATTGAATTAACTTCATAACCTTTACGATATAGTCATTCACTTTTGTTGAAGCGAGACGTAAGTCATGTTGAAGAATTTTCGGATCTTCTTTTGATAAGAATCCACTGAGCTTCATCTGAATTTCTTTATTAATATGCCCGACACCTATTTCCTCAATTGCCTGAATTACCAGGCTACTTATCTTACCCTTCATCGCAAGCTTTTTAGCTGACGTTGATTTAAACCGAATCTGTATGTTCCCTAATTTGAATTGGCGAGAATTGCCGTCAGTGATGTAAACACGTTTCGTAGGAACCTGGGTGGTGAGTCCAAGGCGGTGTAGAGCATACGCACCGGCCGGTCTCACCCGGATTTTCTCCTTCTGAGCTACCATTTTCACCACTTGTTCAGGATCAGGCCGAAGTTTGCCAAGTGTAGGATCTGTTTTAGGAATATAGTAAATACCATGAGCCAGCCGGTTGATTTTGCCTGCTCTAGCAATTCGAGACATCGCTTTTTTTATAGCCGACTGGCTTCCTTTTCCTCTGAATTCGGCCGGAAAGATTATTTCTCCCGGCTTTCTACGGGATATTGCTGATTCGATATAGGTATGGGTATTCATCTCCATGTCACCAATTTACGAAAAAAGGTGACATTCTGTTCCCAGCATCGTCACCAAAACTTAAAAAAAGGTGACATTCAAGGCTTCGTTTTTAGCTGGAGCTTTCCAATCAAATCGACACCAAAAAATGAGCATCGCAAGTTGGTTGAGCAGTTGATAAGAAGGTGCGTGATTACTTCATTGACTTACTGGTGAACGATTAGGTGAGTTTGCTTTTCTTCGCTTCTGCTTTCAACTGCAAATCAACTTGTTGCAAAAGATTTTACAATCCCTGCCGGGGCTAAGACAGCATGATTGTGAAGTGTGAAGTGAAATACACGTCACGCTGTCTTTTCCTCACTCTCACCTTCCCACTGAAACTGCCAGCTTCGAAAGCTTTAACACGTCGTTAAATACTCGTAAAAAAAGGAAGTACCGCTGTGTAATAAACTCACTCAAAACGATTCCTTACTCACCCACACTCTTCCTTCACTAAGTTCGCCTACCTCCATTTCAACTGACTTTGTAGAATTATCCCTGAAAGTCAAATGACTTTCGAATGCGAAGCTGCATTACGATTCCGGGACCAAACAAATCAAACCATGAAACACCTCATCTCCATCGCGCTGTTTGCGATTGCGTCAATCGCTACGGTAAAAGCACAGTACAATAAGACAAACCTGAGTTTGCTTGAATCGGCAGGTTCGACTGAAAGCAAATACCGCTACGAAAAGCTGCAACTCTATCCTGTCCGGGCTAATCAGACGTTTCTCAATCACCATAAGGATATAGCAAACTACGTGACTCTGAAGGAAGCGCTTGCCTCAAAGAAAATTGCCATTACTGAAAAATCAGATCAGGGGACGGTGAACACGCTGTTGATTGAAAACGTTTCAAAAGACACGGTCATCGTTCTTTCGGGAGAAGTAATTCAGGGTGGTAAGCAGGATCGTGTGATTGCCGAAGATATCATACTTTATCCAAATAGCGGTAAGAAAGATATCCCTGTATTCTGTGTTGAACACGGGCGGTGGAGTGCACGCGGCGGTGATCGGTCCTTCAATCAATACTTTGATATTTCATCAAACGAAGTCAGGAAAGCAGCCACCGTAAAAAAAGATCAGCGCGAGGTCTGGCAGAAGGTTGCTGAAACAAATCAGAAACATAGCACCCAGACAAGAACCGGAACGCTTGCTGCGATTAAATCATCATCTGAATTGAACGAGGAGGTGAAAAATTACGCAGAACATTTCCGTAAACTGCTCCTGGACGACCCTGATGTAATAGGAGTAGTCGCTGTTTCCGGAACAACTATCCTCGGCTGTGACATGTTCGCCAACCATGACATTTTTGGAAAGTACCTTGCCAATCTCCTGAATTCATATGCAACGGAAGCGGTCACCTCGGGAGGCACTCCATCCGTATCATATCAGCAAGTCCGCAAATACCTTGATTCCATCATAGATAACGAAAACAAACAGGAAGAGGAAGTAAAAAAGAAGGGTGCTCTGCTGAAAGATGGAAACAAGAAGGTGCACATTTCAACATTTTAGCATCATTTTTTTCGGATCGCCGAATTAAGGCTTTGACTTAGCCTATTATCTTTGAGCAACCAAAATCAATTCAGCTTATGCCAATAGATACCGGCGATCTCACCAAAAAGACCTATGATGCGATAATTGTCGCAGCGGAAAGGTTTAACCACGATCTTACCCTGGCATTTGGGATGCTTAGTTACGAGTGCGATGACGAGAAAATGTTTATCAGAGAATCGGAAAAACTGGCGCGCCAGATGCTGGAGTATGACGAATATGATATTGATGATCTCTTTTTTGGGAACCCGCCACCTCAAGCGGACTTTATAAAGGCGGTTGAAAAAATCCTGGCAAACATTGCGAAGTTGAAGAAATAGTCTCTACCGGGGCCCCGGATTTGGCTCGTTTTTTTGGTGTTCTTACCCGGAATAAACGTCGCGCAATCTGTTCACATCAGCTCCGGAGAAACCGACCTCCCCAAATTGTCCCTTAGGATCAAAAAGTAAATTTTTTCGTCGTAGTAAATTTTGGTGCCAGGTGATAAGTAAAAAAAAATCCGGACTTTTAGTCGTTTAACCATATACCACTCGTTCCGGATTTGCACTCATGATCCTTATCGTCGACGACATCCAGGAGAACATTTTCAGTCTCAAGTCACTTCTTGAACTCAATAAGTTCGAGGTTGACACCGCTGCCTCGGGAGCTGAGGCGCTGCGTAAAATTCTGCGGCAGTCATATGCACTGATCATCCTGGATGTCCAGATGCCGGACATGGACGGATTTGAGGTAGCAGAGGCCGTTACTGGCTATAGCAAATCAAAGGATATTCCGATCATCTTCTTATCGGCTGTCAACACCCACAAACGATTTGTTGCTAAAGGGTATACTTCAGGGGGTATTGACTACGTGACCAAGCCTTTTGACCCGGACATACTTCTGCTCAAGGTTAAGACTTTTTATCGCCTCTCTGAGCAGACAAGGCGACTTAACGCCATGGAGAAGAGTCTGCGGGAAGAAATCGAGCTTCGGAGAAAGGCGGAATCTGTTCTTGAAATCAAAGTACAGGAACGTACGCGTGAACTAATGAGGTCAAATCAACGGCTGGAGGAAAGTAACAAGGACCTGCAACAATTTGCGTACATCGCCTCACATGATCTGCAGGAGCCGTTGCGGAAGATTCAAACCTTCAGTAACCTCATCCTCGACAAGCATGTCGACGAAAGGGAAAAGATTATTTCATACATTAACAAAATTTCAACATCAGCGTCAAGGTTGCGGACGCTTGTAAACGATCTGCTTGATTACTCGAGGATTTACTCCGAAGAGCGATTCGAAAAGGTTGACCTGAACAAAGTTGTCGCAGATGTGCTATCCGATCTCGAGTTGCAGGTAAAGGCGCGTCAATGTGTAGTTGAGATCTCACCTCTTCCCGTTATCGAGGGCGTGTCTTCACAACTCCGGCAGGCGTTCCAAAATCTGATCAGCAACTCAATCAAGTTTGCGCGTAAAGAGTCAACGTGCCGGATTCGAATCACCGGTGAAAAAATAGCGTCGAAAAAAATTAATGCGCCCGTATCTCCCGAAGGAAAATATTGCCGGATTGCCATTCAGGATAACGGAATAGGATTCAAACCTGAATTCAGCCAACGGATTTTTGAAATCTTTCAACGCCTGAATGGCCGCAACGAATTTGAAGGCACCGGCATCGGACTCGCAATTGTAAAAAAGGTGGCCGAACGCCACGACGGATTGATTCACGCGAGTTCTGGGGAAAATGAAGGCGCTACATTCACAATAATACTCCCTTTGAATCACGCAGTCGCTGAAACATAAACGACATCACTGTCATCCATGAAAAGTAATTTTAAAAGAAACCTGTTGATTGGCTTCGGGGCTTCCCTGGCGATACTTTTGATTTCGTCAGTCGCCTCCTTTGTTAGCATTACGAATCTGCTTAAAAGCTCCGATCTGGTTGCGCATACCCAGGAAGTGATTAATGAGCTTCACCGGTTAAACGCAGCAATTCTCGATGCAGAGACGGGGCAGAGAGGCTACCTCCTTGCCGGCGAAGAAGCGTTCCTCGAGCCCTATCGTAATTCGAGGGATCGCACCTTTCAGGCGTTCGAAATCATTAAATCAAAAACAATTGACAGCCCGACTCAGCAAAAGAACATTGCAAATCTCGATGTCCTGATTGCGCAACGCTTTAAGTATCTGGAAATCAATTTGGACGACTTCCATAATGGTCAGGGTGTCACTACGGCAAATCTGGACCACGGCAGGGAATTGATGGAGCAAATTCGCGATGTGATTGAAGTTACGAAAGCGTCTGAGCTGGAATTACTTGCTACACGCACAGCTGCTATGAACCGGTTTTCGTCATTAACCCCGCCGTTGATTATCTCCGGTGCGATGATCGCACTGTTTCTTACGGTGCTGTTTTATGTTCGCGTAAACAGCGATTTCAACGAGCGTACCAAACTTCAGCAGGCACTCGAAGCAAAAGACGAAGAAACATCTAACCGTATCAACATCATTCGTGGTATTGCCGATCAGATATCCCAGGGAAAATATGACGTTCGGGTCGATGATCGTCAAAGCGATGCGCTTGGGAGTGTAGCCGGCTCGTTGAACAAGATGGCGGCATCGCTTGAGTATTCCTTCAACTTGCTGTCGGACAAAGAATGGCTGCAAACTGGTTTATCAAACCTTAACGATTTGATGATCGGCGAAAATGAGATTGAAGACCTTTCCGAAGAGGTCATTGGATTCGTCGCAAATTACACATCAAGCAGTGCCGGTGCGCTGTATCTACTCGAAGATGAAGCCCTAAATTATTCAGCGGGGTTTGCTTACGAACCGCCGGCATCACGGCTGCGTATACGTCTCAACGAAGGTTTGCTCGGGCAGGCTGTGGCCGATGCAAAACCGATCATCGCCCGCGATATTCCCGAAGACAGCATTCAAATTAGCTTTATCACCGCGCAGGCTAAACCAAAACAGGTAATTGCAATCCCCATACTCGACGGGAGAACGCGAAAGGGCGCTATGGAACTTGCGACTCTGGGGACGTTCACGGAACGCGAAATTGAATTTCTGACAACGAGTGCAGCCAACATCGGAATTGCTATCAATACCGCGCAAAACCGTAGAAGATTACGGGAGTTGCTGGAAGAAACGCAGGCGCAGGCTGAAGAGCTGAAGAGTCAACATACTGAACTGGAAAACCTCAACAGCGAGCTTGAAGTCCAGGCAGAAAAACTTCAGGCTTCAGAAGAAGAACTCAAGGTTCAGCAGGAAGAATTGAAACAGGCAAACCAGGAACTAGAGGAGCGTAGCCGTCTTTTGGAAGAAAGAAACCAGATGATCAGCGAACGCAACGTGGAAATACAAACAAAGGCAGATCAACTTGCCCAGTCAACGCGATACAAGTCAGAGTTTCTCGCAAACATGTCTCATGAGTTGCGCACGCCTTTGAATTCGATTCTTCTGCTTTCACGCCTAATGGCCGAAAACCCGGGAAAAAATCTTACACCCGATCAAATTGAATATGCCCGCGTAATTCAAACATCAGGGCACGGACTGCTCTCCCTCATCGATGAAATCCTTGATCTTTCAAAAATAGAGTCCGGTAAAATGAAACTCGAGTATCAGCGCGTTTCACTGAAGGAACTTGTTCAGGATATGCAGTCATTATTCAACCCGATGGCTGCAGAAAGGAACATTGAATTCAGGACCACCCTATCGGACTCCTGTCCTCCGACTATTGAAATCGACAAGCTAAGACTCGAACAGATTGTTCGCAATCTTCTGTCGAACGCAATCAAGTTTACACCACAGGGATATGTTGAACTACATATCGAGCCAGCAGGTGACGACCGCGACACTCTTGCTATCCACGTTCGGGATACCGGCATTGGTATTCCAAAGGAAAAGCAGGCACTGATCTTCGATGCATTTCAACAGGCTGATGGATCCACACGCCGCAAATACGGCGGAACCGGTTTAGGCCTCTCGATTTGCCGCGAGCTTGTGAAGCTCCTTGGCGGTTCCATATCATTACAGAGCGAATCTGACAAAGGAAGTGAATTCACGGTTCGCATCCCGGTTTCCCCCCGCGCACCTGAGGCGGAGCAGCCTTCCAAACAAAAAGAGCTGGTACCCAATGAAAATGGGATTGGTAATGAGATCAGCATGCATTCAGACAGGCCTGTAAAGTCAGCGGATAAGTACATAAGCTCTACGATCCCCCAAAGCATTCCCGATGATCGAAAATCAATTCGTGCAAATGACAAGTCGATCCTTATTGTGGAAGACGACGTCAACTTTGCCAAATCACTGTTAGACTATACGCGGAAGCGTGGATACAAAGCTATTGTTTCAGTCAGAGGAGATGAGGCTGTTGAACTTGCGCGGGAGTTCAGACCATTGGGAATTCTTCTTGACATCCAGCTTCCGGTAAAAAGTGGTTGGGAAGTAATGGAAGAACTCAAAAATGACCCTTCAACGCGTCATATACCTGTACACATCATGTCATCGCATCAGGTTAGAACGGAGAGCCTTTTGAAAGGTGCGGTCGACTTTATTAATAAGCCATTTGCGTTCGACCAAATGCAGGATATCTTTCAAAAGATCGAATACGTCCTGACGCATCATCCCAAGAAAGTCTTGATTGTGGAAGAAAACGCAAAACATGCGAAAGCACTCGCATACTTTCTTGAAACATTTGAACTTAATCTTGAAATCAGCAAAGACGTTGACGGAGCTATCGATTCACTGCATGACGAAAAAGTCGATTGCGTTATTCTTGACATGGGCATACCCGATCAGAAAGCGTACGACACACTTGAGGCGGTTAAGAAGACACCCGGCCTGGAGAATCTTCCGATTATCATCTTCACAGGAAAGAGCCTTTCTCAAAACGAGGAGCTGCGAATCAAACAGTATGCTGATTCAATTGTTGTCAAAACTGCACATTCTTATAAGCGCATTATTGACGAAGTATCCATCTTCTTACACCTTATGGAAGAAACTCAGGTTCCAAGAGAGAACACGCCACGTTTCAGCAAGCTCGGCGCATTGAAGGATGTATTGAAAGGTAAGAAAGTGCTTGTGGCCGACGATGATATGCGGAATATCTTCTCCCTTTCCAAGGCCCTCGAAAAGTATGAAATGCAGGTCGTCGCCGCCGTTGACGGCAGGGAGGCGTTACAGAAACTGAATGAAAACCCAAACATTGACATAGTGTTGATGGACATGATGATGCCGGAGATGGACGGGTATGAATCAACGGCTGCAATACGCGCAGATCGCCGCTTCCGGAATCTGCCTATCATTGCAGTAACCGCTAAAGCAATGGTTGGCGACCGTGCGAAGTGTATTAACGCCGGGGCATCAGATTATATCACAAAACCCGTAGACGTAGACCAGTTGTTTTCTTTGTTGCGTGTTTGGCTTTACGAGAAAATCTAATTCACATGGCAGCCAGCAAGACAGGAAAAATTCTGATTATCGACGACGACAGTCGTAACATTTTTGCATTGCACGCTGTTCTACGAACAAAGGGGTTCGATTGCGTTACCGCGGCCAGCGCTGAAGAAGGATTAAAGCGACTGGCGGAAGAAGATGTGGCAATAGTACTGTTGGATATGATGATGCCGGACATGGATGGGTATGAAACGATTTCGCTCATACGAAGCGGACCTCACGCAAGGGTGCCTGTGGTATCAGTAACCGCACAGGCAATGATGGGTGATCGCGAACGCTCTCTCGAGGCAGGAGCGGACGATTACATTTCGAAACCAATCGACGTTGATCGACTCCTTGAACTCATTCATCAATACACGTCCTGATGGAAATGAATTCGGCTTTCAATTTATCCGATGAGGACATCGACTTAATTCTGGAAGACGTTCACGACCTGTACGGATATGACTTTACAAACTATTCGCGCGCATCATTAAAACGCAGGCTTACACGACTTATCACAACCGATCGTTTCCTGAGTTTTGCTGAATTCCGTTACAGAGTCAGGCAGGACCGTGAGTATTTCAAGCGGTTTGTTGAAGAGATCACGGTGAATGTTACCGAGATGTTTCGGGATACTCATTTTTATCGCACTCTCCGCGAGGAAGTACTTCCTGTACTCGCTACCTCCCCGCTCATTCGCATCTGGCATGCCGGATGTTCAACCGGTGAAGAGGTTTATTCGATGGCGATCTTACTGAAAGAATCGAACTTACTCCATAAATCTTTGCTGTATGCCACGGACATCAATCCCTCGGTTTTGGAAAAGGTACGCCGGGGAATCTTTCCAATGAATCAAATGAAGCAATATTCTGAGAACTACATTCTATCCGGCGGGCGCGAAGACTTCTCCCGGTACTATACGGCACAATATAACTCTGCAAAATTCGATGAAGCACTCGGCGAGAAAATTGTACTTGCGACGCACAACCTCGTTTCAGATGGTTCCTTCAACGAATTTCATCTTATCCTTTGCCGAAACGTTCTTATCTACTTCGACAAGCCATTGCAGGATCGTGTGCTAAGATTGTTCTATGACAGTTTGCAAATACTTGGATTCCTGGGATTAGGCTCCAAGGAAACGCTGCGCTTCACAGAGGTATTTAATAACTTCAAACAAATAAGACCAAAGGAGAAAATCTGGAGAAAGACTTCATGAAGAACGGCGGCAACCATAGAAAATTCGAACTCGTTGTCATCGGCGGATCGGCTGGGAGCTTATCCGTGGTGCTGAAAATAGTTAGCCATTTTCCAAAGACAATGACCGTTCCGCTAATTCTGGTCTTTCATCGTAAACAATCCGAAGACAATGTACTGCTCGATGTTATGAAGTCACGAAGCCATTACAGTGTTCGCGAAATTGAAGACAAGGATGTTATCGAACCGGGAGTCATTTATCTCGCGCCACCAGATTACCACATTCTCGTCGAAAAAGACCGCAGTCTCACGCTTGATGATTCTGAAAAGGTAAATTTCAGCAGACCCAGCATTGACGTCACATTCGAAAGTGCGAGCGACGTTTTTGGTGAATCATCGATGTGTGTACTTTTATCCGGCGCTAACGCCGATGGTGCAGAAGGTCTTCTGGCCGCCAGGGTTACAGGGGCATTCACTGTAGTACAGGACCCGATAGACGCCGAGATTGGCTATATGCCTGAGCAGGCGTTGTTACTTGCCGAGCCCGATCTCATACTCAATGACCAGACGATTGAGACGATGATTGAGCTATTGAATACATAATTACTCTGTTGCAACTCCAAACTTCAGGCAGACCACGTTGGTGTGGTCTTTCGCGATACTAACGACAAAAAGGTTGTCGTACTCAGTTTCCGGCATATCTTCATATTCCTTTTTGCCGGTCAACAAATTCAATAAGGCCGGAATTGTATTGGAATGACCTGCAACCAGAATCGTTTTTCCGGATGCTCCTTTTAGAATAGAAGCAAGCTTATCCTGAGCGGACGGATCGTATGATTTGATATCCACTCCGATACGTTCTGCAACAGGTGCTACCGTGTTTCTGGTCCGTTTGTAAGGCGTCGCATATACTTCATCAATCGAGACTTTTCGGAGCATGCGGTCCAATTCTTTTGAACGCGCCTTTCCTTCTTCCGAAAGTTCGGGATCTCGGGAAGAAGATTGCTCTTTTTCGGCATGCCGCACGATCAGGATAGTAACCTGGGCGGAAACAGTTATAGCTGTAAACACGACGAAGACAAATACCAACAACCACTTTTTTTGCATGTGATAATCAGGATGAATTAAAACGAAGAATTTTTTCAACGGCACCTGGATCAATCTTGTCCGTTTGCTTTTGCGAGGTCCACCATATTAATGGGAATCAGATTTACATTGAATTTTTTCACAATCATGTTCATGATCGGATCGTTTTGAATCTTTTGGATGATTCTTGATGTTTGGGCGGTATCATATCCCATAATTATCTGGTCGGTGAGGTTAAGACTCTTTACCGCGAAGTAGAATCCCGCAATGACGTATGGTCCAAAGGGGGTATGCGGAATGTCAAACGAACTGCCGGTCATATTAAATACAGTATTCGGTAAATACTCGCCTGTGTGTTTGATCTTTCTCAGCCGCATATAAAAGTTTGCAGCCATCAGACTCGACGAAAGCCGCGGATCCGTCATACACAGCAGTCCGGCAAGTGGCTTTTGTTTTTTTGACTGGTTAATCAACAGATCTTTTGCCTTGCGTTCGTTCATTGCATTAGCCCTGACTTCGTGCTGCACGGAATCCCAAAAAGGAACGGCGGGGTCTCCATCGTCAACACGAATCAAAGAATGGATCGCGTAGTCATTGAATCCGCATGTAATTTTAATGTCAAGCATTTTCAGGTCAGGATCGCGGGCGATGTGTTTTTCGAGTATCGTTCGCTGATGCCGCGTATGTGTTCTCAACAAGTCTATACTTTTGATCCAGTCTCCGGCAAGGTAGCCATCGTAAGCATACACCTCAGCTAGCAATGTCTTGATTTTTGTATCGCTATCAATAACTATGGATCGTCCGCGAACATCGATCACGGGACTTTCCTCAATGATCATCTGCTCAATTTCGACACCTACGGAGCTTGCATTCAACATCCCACAATTAAGAGGCGACCCATCAACGACCTTAAGTTCGTGCACATGACTAATGTAGTTGTCGTTGGAATCTTCGGTAAGGTGGCCGTGTGTCTGAATGTGAACAAAATATAGTATCCGAATATTTGGATCCGGGGAATTCCGTTGGGCGTATTCGAATGTACGTTTGATATCCATCACGACGTCAGGGCTGATAAATGACCCGGCAGCGCGAATAACATGTACTTCAACCTCAATGTCATTCTGTCGGTACTCTTCTGTAACCTTTGCAACCGCATCCAACTGGATCTGGCTAAGGTCGCGTGCATCGGCACATCCGATTAAAACATGGACTTGTTTTTCTTTCATAAGCGAATTTATTTGATCGCCTTGATCCCGTTGATTGTGGTTGTGACAACCCAACCCCGCCATCATTGTCACGCTTTCTTTTTATTACACCGGGAAACAGGAGTCTCGGAATATTAATATTTTGCCAGAAAGATAACTATTACGAAACCAAATGTACGATTCGTATAAAGAAATCGTGGCTTCATTGAAAACCGCCGGAGGGAAAGCCCGCAATGACGCCTTTCTTGACAAATACCTGGGCAACATGCACCCAAAATACGCGCTGTCGACGCCAGAATTACGAACGATTGCTCGCGACTGGATGAAAAGACACCGGAACATTTCCGCTCAGGAATTCTCAGAGTTACTGACATGCCTCCTGGAGGGGAAGACGTTTACCGAAAAGATCATGGCCGGTATAATGCTCGGTTACGCAACCCAGGCGCAACGCACTTTTGATATTAAGATTTTCGATCATTGGCTAAGCCAGCTCGAAGGCTGGGCAGAAATAGATGCACTTTGTTCTGGAAAATACAGCCTCAATGAAATACCCCGTAACTGGAAAGCGTGGTCCAAACAACTGGTAAGGTTCAATAAAAGCAATGAAATAGAAAAGCGCCGGGCATCACTTGTGTTGTTATGTTCGCCGTTGTCACATTCGGGCGATGCAGCGCTGCGGGAAACAGCATTTGCTCTTATCGATCGCATAAAGCATGAGAAAGATATCCTGGTCACCAAAGCGATTTCGTGGTTGCTGCGAAGCATGGTCCGTCATCACCATGACGCTGTAATGGATTATGTCAACGAAAATTCGGAATCGCTTCCTGCAATCGCTGTAAGAGAAACACGGAAGAAACTTAAAACCGGTCGCAAAACGACAGCTAAAAAACGAATCGATTAGTGATGCACTGGCTCGACTTTCGCAATGAATTCCCTCATGGAATTTCTGAGCGAATCCCAGTCGGTATAAATGTAGTCGCGTGATGTGTCCACGCCGGCCCCTGCCTTTTTCATGATCGAACGCATCAACATCTTCTTTATGAAACCGTAATGCGAATACAACAGTGCACCAGCTACCTGTTCAATAACCGTTGGATTCCAAGCGGTGACATTGAGAAAATGTTTCGTCGTTTCCTCAAGGCTTCGTCGCACTTCCGGATCCTTATTAATGATTGACAATCCCACCGAAAGGAAAACAGTGGGCACACCGTTGAGTTGGGGTGCGTTCATCGTAATCTGGTCGACAATCTCATTGCTGTATTGGCCTGCGTGAATAGACGCTGCTATAACCACGGCGTCGAATCGGGCCACATTCATTTTCCTGCGTTCGGACACGCTGACTACTGTCGGGTTATGGTGCGCAAGACATGTTTCCGCTGCCAGAAATTCTGCTATGCGCTTTGTATGGCCATCGACAGTTGAATAGGCAATCAGGATATTCATGATGAAGGATGATCACAATTAACGTAATCAACCCCCAAAACAAACTGACTTTAGTCACCCTGACTGCGGATTAATATTCCGAGGGTATTAATCTTCCTGGCCGATCTCTTGTTTCAAGGTGGTATGTTGCACGCGAAACGTCAGGAAATCACTGTCGGTTTGGACTGCTATTCTTCGACCCACGAGCGGCGTCGACTTTGTTTGCATCGTGAACAAAACCTGACCATCGACGAGGTAAACAATCACTGGAGAAATACGGTACGCCTGTTTTAATCTTTCAAATGACTTCTCGGTCAAAAGCATGTAGAACTCCAACATGCCCGGATATTCTGTTATCGGTGAAATGTTTTCGATCTCATCGGAACCGACGAGAGGCTTCTCGGCAAGGCAGACATGACTTTTTCCAATTGATACTTGTTTTACGTTTTTTGTATTTCTCGGGCATTCGTATGTAAGGAACATGCCGGTTTGACCACTAACTGTGGTCGCACCTATGCACAGAAACATGAAGGTAATAAAGCAGACTCTCGACGACATACTATGGTTATGTCTACCTAATTTACGAAAAGCTTTCGGTAGCTCCAGCCTCACGTCGCCAAGTAGCCGCTGGCCGACGGCAAAAATCGGATAAACATGAAAGAAGGCTATGGGTTTCCCCATAGCCTTCGCCCAAATAACCAGAACGGCCCTTAACCATTCTAATTGGCATCCCACCAAACCTTACCGTAAAGGCTCTCGGTTCCGCCAAACTGGCGCTGTACAGCCTCGTTATAATTTTTCGTATTGTTAAACTGTTCAGACTCCACATAAATCAACCTGTTCGGCACAGCAGCGCCCTGAGGCTCAACGAGGTTATCGGGGTAACCAGTACGGCGCCATTCCGCCCAGGCTTCGTAACCATGCATAAACAGATGCACCCATCGCTGCGTTGCAATTTGCCTGATCGCCTGACCAGGATCATATGCGATCGCTGGTTCTGCAAGAAAATCTTCCAGCCCCGCTGAAGACCCCGTCCATTGCAGGAACGATTGTTCAATTGCTTCTTCGTAATAAGCCTGTGCTTCTGCATCACCCCCTGGAATCCAATCGCGCTTCGCTGCTTCAGCCAGGGCAAACAAGACCTGCGCATAGGTCACCAGATGCACCCTCGAATCCTGTCGTGCGATCTCGTCACCAAGCAGTGAATACTTCTCCGTATCGAAATCGACGATGTCGCCAAAGAGTTGGCCTACATATTCGTCGCTTTCCCTTGCAGGGTTTCCATAGACAGGCAAGCGTGGATCGTTAACCGGCTTCATTTCATCGACGAGCCCTTCAGTGAGCGCCCACCACTCGCGACTAAGTACTGTGATCTGACTGTACCAATAGCCCTGATTGTTTGCATCGGCAAGATGTTTGAAAACAAGGTTGTCGGTGTTGGATGTCATTATGCCATCGTTAAGCGCAGCTGTGAATTCAGTTTTTCCACGAGTCGGATTAACCTCTGAAAGACGAAGTGCCATTAGCAAACGAATTGTGTTCGCGAGTTTCCTCCATTGCCCCATGTTACCGCCGTAAATGATATCACTTGAAAGCTGACCTGTGACTTCCATATCATTCGCTTCCTTCAGCAGGGCGAATAAATCGTCATAAATATCCTCCTGTGTATCGTAAACCGGAGTGAGAATCGTAGCGCCCTTCAATGCTTCTGTGTACGGCACGTCGCCCCAACGATCAGTGATGTTCCAGAAATAGTATGCTTTTAAAATTTTGGCAACCATTATTTCAGGAGTTGCATTGGAATTCTCCAGCACAGTTTCAATGTTGATGAGTGGTCCCTGATACCAACCGTAAAAGCTCGTACTCGCCTGGGGATAGAGTGAGGTCGTTACATACTGCGTTTCCGCAAGGTATTGTGCCAGGAATTCTCCCTGGGGTGATTCACTCAGATCGGGAAGAGCGAGCATTGCACTTGCCAGCAACTGCGGACCGGAAGCAAAACTGGGTTGATTGGGATTCGTATTGATATCCGCGTCAAAATCGTTACACGATCCGGCCACCAAGGCGAATGTTAACAACAGAAAATATATCTTTTTCATGATCGTCGGATTTAAAACGTGAGGTTGAGATTAATACCGTATGAGCGGACCGTGTTGATCTGTCCGGATTCATACCAACTGATCGATTGTCCGCCGGTCGACAACTCGGATGGATCGAGACCTTTAGGTGCACGCTGATAAAGCATTGCAGGATTTCGCGCAACGAATGCAACGCTCACACGGTTGAACGGAAGTTTTACCCAGTTGTTCTTATCGAACGTATAGCCTAACCGCACCTCGCGCAGCTTCACGTAGGTAGCGTCCACAAGCCATTCTTCGTAGATGCGCCTTCCAACAACGCCCCAATATGTTTGGGGATTTACGTAAGCGGTTACGGGTTCTCCGGTCTGAGCAGAGATTCCTTCAACTTTCATCCCGCCACCTTCAGCGACTGGATCGCGGACATTGAATCCTTTGTCATTAGTCTGAACAGTAATCGGATCAAGTCCGGTTCTGACTGCAAGCATTTTTGAGCGGCTGAAGAACTGACCTCCTATCTGAAAGTCAACCATCGCCGACAACTCAACCTTTTTGTAACTCAGAATATTTTGGAATCCACCCGTGAAATCGGGCAGAATTGTTCCGAAGTCGACCGAAGCATCTGTGTACAATGGCATGTTGGAATTATCGAGCAGGATTTTGCCGGTAGCCTCATCACGCTCGTATGCCTGTCCAACCAGGCTTCCAAACGGCTTACCCTCGTATGAATTCAGGAAGCTGGACACCGAAGAGTACCGCGTGGTTCCATATTGATAAACGGTAATACCCGGATACAACTCGACGACCATATTCCGGTTGCGGCTGATATTGAACATCACATCCCAATTCAGGTTGCGGGATCTCACGGGATTACCAGTAAGCGCCAATTCAATACCGTGGTTTTCGATTTCCCCGGCATTGATGGTTGCCGAACCATAGCCACTCGTTCCGGAAACGTCGAGTTGAAGAATCTGATCCTTGTTGATTTGTTTGTACCATGTAAACGCCGCGCCGAGTCTGCCATCAAAAAACTTCAGATCGATACCAGCTTCATATGAGTGCGCGAATGATGGCCGGATGTTCGGATTATTTAGGTTATCCGGAACAGTAAGTGTGTTTGCCGTAATCCCATTTCCCTGATAAACGGTGCCCACCGAATAGAATGAAGTTGTGGAGTAAGGACTTAGGTCAGATCCTGCCTGCGCATAGCTAAGCCGTAATTTTCCAAGCGACATCGGATTCCAGTTTGTCAGCTCGCTGAATACAAAACTACCGGACACAGACGGATACCAGTATGAATTGTTTTTAATTGGCAAAGCCGAAGAATTATCATTCCGTATAGACGCCTCAAGGAAGTACGTATCCTTATATCCAAACGAAGCCATCGCATAGAGGCTGCGTATTTGTTTTCTCAACAAGTACGAAGTAACCTCAGGTCTGTCGATCGATGCTTCAATATTGTAAAAGCCCGGCGCCGAAAGTCCGCCTACTGTCGACATCGACAGGTATGTATACTTCCGGTCATAGATGTTTCCGCCAAGTATTCCATTAACTGAAAAATCACCAAAGCTTTTGTCGTATTGCGCAAGGAATTCATAGTTCATTTCGCGATTCTGAAACTTTCCGGTCGAAAATCCGGGGGTTCCTGTGCCCCCGAATGCCCGCCGCGATTCAATGTTTTGCGTAAACATATCAGAGCGGATAAATCCACTCAGTGTGAGATCCGGAAGCACATTATACTTTAATCCGATATCACCAAAGACGCGGTCGCGGTTGTCATTTGATGGGTTCTCATAAGCAAGGAAGTACGGGTTTGCCCAGTATAAGGGATCAAAGTTTGATATTTCTCCTGTAGAAGCACTTGGCCTGCTTAAATTCCAATTAACAAAAGTACCATCCGGGTACTTGTAATCTTTCAGGCGATTCATGTCAACGTTGCGCTGAAACCACTGGTTGAGGTAGCGTGAACCGTCTTCCGAACCCTGGCCAGGCCGTTGCGCATTGTTGGTTGCGTAGTTAATATTAGCGGCAACATTGAGTTTCTTTGTGATGTCCATACCTGCGCTCAGACCAAGGTTGTTTCTGCGAAGGAATGTATTAGGCTCTACGCCCTCGATACGCGTATCGTTAAAACTGATTCGGAAGTTTGTATTCGTACCACCACCGGATACTGATATGCCGTTGTTCCAGTTGTAACCGGTTTCAAAGTAATCTTTGATGTTATCGGGATGGGGCACAAAAGGAGTCAATTGTCCGTAGGTCGGATCCTGCGGATAAAAGCTAAACACATTACGCGCGAGCGTACCATCCATTCTCGGTCCCCAGCTTTCATCAACAGACATATCTACGTACTTGTCGCCATTTGGCAATGTGCGCCAAGTTTGACTTGAGCCACCGCCGTACATGTTTTGATATGGCATGAAGTTGCCAACCTTCTCGACGAAGAATGCCGAGTTCAATTCAACTGAAACGGGACGCGACTTGCTGCCTTTTTTTGTCGTTATCATAACGACACCATATTGGCCACGAATACCATAAAGGGCTGAAGCCGTCGGTCCTTTAAGAACGTTAACCGATTCGATGTCTTCAGGGTTTATATCCTGACCCAGGTTACCCAGGTCGACACCGGAGGAACCGGAGAAATTCGCATTTGAAATTGGCGTACCATCAACAACAATAAGAGGTTGATCACCACCTGTGATGGAATTCACACCGCGTATTTTGATTTTTTGTGTCCCTCCCATACTTGCCCCGGTCGAACCAACGACCTGCACACCAGCGACCTTGCCTGCTAATGAACCGAGCACATTTTGCTCTTTCGTAAACGTGAGGTTCTCCCCTTCCACCTGCTGTGTTGCGTATCCGAGGGAACGTTCTTCGCGGGTGACACCCAACGCCGTCACGACAACGAGTTCAAGTGAAGTAACGTCTGCCACCAGGGAAACATCGATCACTGTTTGATTGTTGACCGCGACTTCCTGTGTTTCAAATCCGATGTAGGAAAACTGGAGAATGCCGCCACCGTCGGGAAGCGTAAGTTCATATCTTCCATCGGCATTGGTAGCGGTACCAAGGGTGGTTCCTTTGAGAATTACACTCACACCAGCGAGAGCGCCACCATCAGCTTCGCGAACGGTACCTGTTACGGTATGAACCACGAAAGGCGTTGGCTCTGCAAACGGGTCGGCTGACGCCGTTTGTTGTTTCCGCACGATCAGGATGTTCCTGTTAATTTCCTTGTAGGTGAAAGGTGTGTTGTTCAGTATCAGCGTTAGTGTTTCGGCAACTGTGCGTTTTGCCTCGGGGAGATTCACTTTGTCGACGGCAGCAATCTCCTTATATCGGTACACGAACCGGAAGGGAGTAACTTTTTCGATCTTTTTAACCGCACTGGCCAATGATTCGTTTTCCAATGCCAGAACTACCTCAACATCCTTTGTTCCCTGACCGTCGGCGGGAGTCGCCAGCAGCAACTGGAAGGTTGCTGTGAGCAGGGCCAGAAAAAGGATACTAATACGCATAATCTGTCTCGTTAATGGATGCCGGATGAAGTCTCGCCATTCATTCAGGGACGTAAACGGCTGACTCCCTTCTGCACGGGGTACAGAAAAATTCATATTTTTGTAATGTTTAAGTGATTAGGAATTATTTAAACATCTGCACCGATGGCAGTCGGCGCAGCACAGCTTCCTGCCCTTGGCGGGAAGCTCCTTATTCATCAGGTTATGAGGCCGGTTTCTCTTCTCATAATAATGTTCAGTTTAGGTTATTATTAGGTTTTTTAGCATCCCTCTCCTTTGATAACGATCGTACCGTTGTCTCTTGTGAAACTTGCGTTGTTGAATTCACAAATGACTTCAAGAATCTGATTCAAATCTTCGTTGTGTACGAACGTTGCAGTGAACCGACATTCACGAAGGCCGGTGTTCTCAAATGAAATAGAAACGCCAAACCGTTCCTCAAGACGTTTGACCGCCTCTCCTACGGTGATCTCATTAAAGAAAATATCATTCTCAGCCCATGCCACAGCAGACTTGCTGTTTACCTGCTGCTGCTCTGACTTTTTGTTCTTGCCATTGAAAGTGATCTGCTGGTCCGGTGTCAGAATACCGATCTCTTTTTCTTCATCACTCACCCTAACCTTACCCCGTGTCACCGTTACAGTAATGTCGTTATCGGCCGCGTAAGCGCGAATGTTAAATGCTGTTCCAAGGACCGTCGTTCTCAGCGTTCCCGTATGAACGATAAAAGGCTTTGTCGGATCGTGCTGAATGTCGAAGTATCCTTCACCCACAAGTCTGACTTCCCTGGTTGACTGATCATCAAAAGAAGGCAGATAATCGAGTGTACTTCCGGCGTTAAGTATCACTGTGCTGCCATCGGGAAGCTCGATCAGACGATGCTCGTTATCGGGAACTGCGATACGTGCGTTTGCGGCACTTGCAATCTCCCGATCTGCACCCTCGCCATTAAGCTGATATAAACCAAATATTGAAATGCAAAGAATAGCAATTACAGCAGCCGCGGCATACCATCGGCGAAAATCCACCTGTCTTGTATTTGTCAGTGGGATTACGGGCGTACCGGACAAGATTTCGTTTAGGATTTCCTCCGCTTTCGCGCGGGGTAGTTGTTTTTCTAGCGTTGACGACTGCCACAGGGAATCCATCATCGCCGCCAGTGTATCATCGTGCTGAAATGACTCAACCATCTGCCAGAATTCGGCTTTCTCAGCTTCCGTACAGCTGTTGTCAATATAGCGCTGAAAAAGCACCTTGAACCGGGCACTGTCCATAGTTTGGTTTTATGTATTAGAGAAAGACAATCACCATCAGAGAAAGGAGTATTCCCGTCAGGATTTTTTAAAGAAAATTTTTTGCCCGCTGAAACAGCGTAATGTTTTTGGTACCGCTGTTACGACAACTATTTCTAAAATGACGAGAAAATCAGCGCAAGGAACGTTACTCCTGCCTTGAAATGCGATTTAATGGCGCGAAGTGCCTTTTGCATGTGGGTCTTGACTGTCAGACGGGAAATATTCAATTGCCTGGCAACTTCGTCATACTTGAGTCCCTTTTGATGGCAGAGGCTGTATACGAGTCGCTGCTGCGGGGGCAGCTGGCTAATTGCATGGACCAGCATATGATGGTAATCCTGGTACACATTACTTTCCTGAGAATCTTCCTGCACTTCTGAAAGATCTTTGCGAATGTTATCCTTCACGCGTTGTTCAAGAGCCAGGCGTTTCATCATATTAAACGCATGATTTCTGGCAACGGTGTAGAGGTACGAAGGGAAGTAATTTACGGTTGAGAGACTTTCGCGCGAGACCCAAATTTTCATAAAAACATCCTGCACAACTTCCTGCGCGAGTTCTTCTGAATGAGTCAGCTTCAATGCAAAGCCATAAACTTTTGGCGAAAACGATTCAAATATCTCCCGAAAGGCAAGCTGATCACCTTTGACTACTCGGTGAAGAACACTTTCGAGGTTGGAGTTGTTCATTCGGGCTAATAATATGTTGGCAAATGCGATTTTGTAAAAAGCATCGCGCGAATCGAATGTACAACTTTCCAACTGAATTGAAAAAAGAATCGTGACGTTTTGCGGATCGTCGGAAACGGAAAACGATTTCAGCAGAATAAAATCACAAAAAAAACAGATTGTCGGCAACACTAATATCCGGACACGCCTGCATCCGGGCTTCGCGAATCCGCCGAGCCGGTAATGTATCCGATCCGATCATCAATCAGAATACCCATGGCGTGACCTTGTGAGGCATGGTTCAATTCATTCAGCGTATGGCCTTTCTCAATAAGTCGATGTTGTGTATCAGGTGACAATCCAAACAATTCAAAATTAAGTCTGTCGGGCAGCCATTGATGGTGAATTCTCGGTGCCTCAATCGCGGCCGCAATATTCATTTTGTGGTCGACAACATTCAAGATCACCTGCAAGACCGTATTTATAATTGTGCGTCCACCCGGGGTTCCGATCACCATAAACAGTTTTCCATCCCTTTCGATGATGGTAGGTGTCATGCACGATAACATGCGCTTCCCCGGTTGGATCTGATTTGCAGATGTGCCAATAAGGCCGCGCGAATTTGTGAGTCCGGGAACAGGATTAAAATCCCCCATCTCGTCATTCAGGAAAAAACCAAGACCTTCGGCAACGATTTGACATCCGTAGCTGTTCTCCAGCGTGTACGTTAGCGAAACTGCATTCCCTTGTTCGTCAACAACTGACAAATGGGTAGTTGATGTTCCGTCGTAAAGCTGACCATACTTTGTCGAATCGCTCACTGACGCCGTTTCCATTGAGATTGTTTGCCGAACCCGTGCTGCGTGTTCTTTTGAAATTAATTGTGTAACCGGTAGGTCAGGATTAAAATCAGGATCCCCCATGTGTTCGGCGCGATCGGCATAGGCACGCCGCATCACTTCGGAAAGCACATGAATGTAGTCGGCGGATTTGTATCCAAGTTCGTTAAGGTCGTAGCCTTCCAGAATATTCAGCATTTCCAGCAACGCAACGCCACCGCTGCTGGGTGGTGGCATCGAAAATACCCTGTAACCGCGATACGTTCCCACAACAGGTTTGCGTTCAACTGCCTCATATTCCTCGAGATCCTGCTGGGTTATAATGCCGCCTTCCCTTTGAATAAAGGCAACTAATTTTTCGGCAGTCTCGCCTTTGTAGAAACCATCCCTTCCATTTTTTTTAATCCGTTTTAATGTTTTAGCAAGCTCAGGCTGTTTCCACGTTTCTCCCGGTTCGTAATAAACCATTCCCGGTTTATACATAACAGCCGCCGTCGAAGGAATTTTTTCCCATTCCTGTCTGCGACCCTTTGAGTGCTGGTGCAGGGCAAGACTAAACGGAATGCCTTTTCGGGCGAGGTCAATTGCAGGCTGCACAAGTTTGCCCCAGGGAAGTCTGCCATACTTCTTGTGAGCTGCATAAAGGCCTGCGACAGTTCCGGGAACGCCGACAGATAACATCCCGCGATGATTCGACCCCGTTATGAGATTTCCCTGATCGTCAAGATACATTTTCGGATGCGCAGCTAATGGCGCTTTTTCACGGAAGTCGAATGTAGTGACCTCACCGTTGTTCATTCGATAAACGATGAATCCACCGCCTCCAACATTTCCTGCCGACGGCCACGTGACCGCCAAGGCAAAAGCTGTTGCCACAGCTGCATCTATCGCATTACCGCCATCCTGCAGGACTTGTTTGCCGATGTCCGAAGCGATTGCAGATGATGATACAACCATCCCCTTTTTTGCATACTCCGGAATTCTGCCCCCTGTCGGTAGTGCAGCTGCGCAGATCAAAATAGTCAGTGTGAGACATGTGAAGCGTGTGAAGAATCGGTTCATCTGGTAATATTTCATAATTTGCAGGACACCTTCGCTTGACTGATAAGCAAGGTATGAATTATTGAATAACAAGTGGATACCCCAGTTCAACACTGTCCCTTAGGAATTTTGTTTTGTCATTCCGTTGGTTGAACGTGCTGATCAGCGAGAAGGTAAGCGGAACCATTTCCTTCAACCTGGAAAGCGTTTCACCGGAAATATTTCTTGTACTAAAAGGCACAACCTTGACATACTCCTGAATTTCACCTTCACTACGACCATATTTATAATCATATGTGAATTGTCCAATGTCGTCAGTTTTTACGAGGGGATTTAATACGTTGGGCACGCTAATATAAAATTCACTATTCGTGATGTTATTATTACTGCTCCAAAGGGCGTTCTCGTCGAGGTATGCACGAAGCTCGGCAGCCACGTTTACGGCCGGGTCAATGATGGCGATTCGCGGAGCCATGACATGCCGATAAACGTACTGACCATCTTTCTTATATTCATACAATTCGCTTAGAAGAGTTTCTATTTCCTTTGTCAGGAAGGGGTAGTGGGTGCAGCCCAGTAGCAGCGCTTTCAATGGCGGTGCCCCAGGAGTCAAACGTATTCTTTCAAGCAATGATACAACATGAAAACGCATGTAATTGCCGGCCGAATTCAATTGCATTACATCACAG
>JAEZDW010000399.1 GCA_023417955.1 Bacteroidota bacterium | reverse complement strand
TGTAAATTTTCCGTTTGTTTAACACTCTCTCATGGCAAAGCTTAAGAATATCATTAAACAACTCTCAGAAAAAGATTTCAAGGCTATTTATGATTCACTAATCGAAAGCAACGCGGAGAAATCGGCTTACCTGCTGAAATCGCTGCGAGAGCGTCAGTTGTCTGACAACAAGATCATGACTGAACTCGATGTGAATGCCAACGCGTATTACACACTTCGGTCACGCCTGAATCTCAAGATTGAGGAGTTTCTGATGGGGCAGTTGGAGAGCCCCCGTACCGATGTTCTGAGGAAGGTGGCTAATATCAATGAAGTGCTCTTCACCAAGAAACGCGCCATCTCTATTGCCACTCTTAAAAAGCTCGAAAAAGAACTACTCGATTACGACCTTGCGAACGAGCTTACCGTTATCTACAAGTCGCTCAAGAAACTGAATATTAACTCCCCCGACTATTTTCAATACTCACAGCTATACAACCGCCACGTGGCGTATATGCTTGCGGTGGACAAAGCAGAAGACCTGCTCGCCGACTACTTCAAAAAGTATGGCGACTATATGCTCAACGGCGGAGAGGTGGAAAAACTTGGCCTCAGCCTCCTCATGAAGGAGATGCAAAACGTCGGAAAGCTGTATGAATCACATCGCCTGTATGTCTATCACAGCTGCATGTACATCTTCCACCGGCTGTTTGTTGAAGTCGATGACAACATGCAGCAGGATGGTGAATCGATTGAAGATATTTTTGATAAGGTTCAAAAGATTTTTGAAAGCTACCACCTTGATGCGATTTACTATCACCTCAATCTCGTCTTCGAATTCCTGAAACTCGAATACTACAATCACTATAAAGTTTATCGCCAGGCTGAAAAGTACTATGAAGAAGTGAACGATGCGTGCGCAAACCTCATGGTTAACTACAGCACCTTTACGTTCCCTTCCCAGTTCCTCATTTCAAAGATTGAAAGGCACCTGCGGACAGGTACCGAAGCCGATCTTTATGCCGAGAACGAAAGCATCTTCCTCGACTACGAGGTAGATATGCACGATGTTCCCAAACACATCATCTATGTGGTTTATCGCGCATTGTCGTCATATTATATCGGCAAGTTCGATGAGGCTGCAAAGCTCATCAATGGCTTGCTGAATGACGTTAGCCTGAAGAAGTACCCATTCGCCCAACTGGAAATAAAGACGCTGCTTGCGTTGCAATACACGCTACTGAGAGACTTCGAATTGTTCAACCAGCTGTCAAACAGTATTCAACGTCAGATCCGTCTGTTCGGAAAAGACAGCTGCGAAAACATTCAATTGTTCCTGAAGATACTCAAGATTGCTACCAGCGAAGCGAAGAAGGAAAAAGCCAAAAAAATTGGCGCCGTGATCCCCCGTTTGGGATCCATCCAGGTAAACTATTTCGCACCCACGCGCTTGATTAAACTCGATGATAAGTTTGTGTCGATGCTCACTGAATTCTAACAGTCAGCACTCACAAAAAAAGGCGTCACGGTATACCGCGACGCCTTTTTTACTTACCAGATAACTCTAAAGCTCCAGCTTGACAATACTTTCGTGAGAGAGGGGCTTGTTCAGGTACAATTTAACGTTCTCGTATTTTTTCGACCGATTGAAGTCCTGAGGATTAATCGAAGATGTAAGCATTACAATCTTGCACTTCTTCTTCGCAATATTCGACAATTTTTCGAATTCATCGAGAAACTGAAAACCGTCCATAAGCGGCATGTCGATATCCAGGAAGATTACGTCAGGAAGAACCTGTTCAGCCACATCAAGCTTTTCCATGTTCTTCAGGAATTCGATTGCGCTTTTTGCTCCTGTGTGTGTGTAAATATTGTCCGTGATAGACGCCGCTTCGATCATTTTCTGATTGATGAGGTTATCGATCTCATTATCATCGATGAGCATTACGGTACGGTATTTCTTTCCTGCCATATGGGTGCGTTCAACTTTTGCAACTAAAAATAAGTCTTTGGTCTTGATTTCCAAACTTCACTCAAATATGAAATTTTATCCCCTGCGCCAAAGGCAGGGTGGATCCATAGTTTATCGTGTTCGTTTGGCGTCTCATATAGTTCTTCCAGGCATCAGAACCTGACTCACGTCCCCCTCCTGTTTCTTTTTCGCCGCCAAATGCCCCGCCAATCTCGGCACCGGAAGTACCTATATTCACATTTGCGATGCCGCAATCCGAGCCTTCATGGGAAAGGAATTGCTCCATCTCAAGTACGTTTGTTGTCATAATTGCTGACGAAAGACCCTGCTTTACTCCATTTTGGATCGCAATAGCCTCATCAAGTGTCCCATACCTGAGAAGGTATAATATCGGTGCAAATGTCTCCTCCTGTACTATGCTGTAATGCGGTTCTACTTCGGCGATTGCCGGGCGAACATAACAGCCTGAACGATACTCCTTCCCATCGAGCGCGCCGCCTTTCACGACGAAAGAGCCACCCTCTTTTTTGATTCTTCTTAGGGCGCTGGTATATGCTTTCACAGCGGCTATATCAATAAGCGGTCCGACATGATTTCCCGGGTCAAGTGGATTTCCAATCCGAAGATGTTCATAGGCATTCTTAAGACGCTCTTTCACTTCATCATAAACGTCTTCATGAACAATCAGCCTTCGGGTCGTCGTGCAGCGCTGTCCCGCAGTCCCGACCGCACCAAACAGAGCACCGCGGATAGCCATATCCAGGTTAGCATTCTGTGTAACAATAATCGCGTTATTTCCCCCCAACTCGAGCAGCGGCCGGCCCAGGCGGGCTCCAACAGCTTGCGCTACGGCCTTGCCCATGCGCACAGACCCCGTCGCCGACACCAGCGGCACTCGTTCATCAGCTGCAATCCACTGTCCCGTCTTCGCGTTGCCATTAATCAAACACGATACTCCTTCAGGAACTCCGTTCCGCACAAACACATCACGTAGAATGTTCTGGCATGCGACGCTACAGAGTGGCGTCTTTTCCGAAGGTTTCCACACGCACACATCACCACAGATCCATGCGAGCATGGCGTTCCATGACCAGACTGCTACCGGAAAATTAAAAGCTGAAATTATTCCCACTATGCCGAGCGGGTGCCACTGCTCATACATGCGGTGACTCGGCCGCTCACTATGCATCGTGAGGCCATATAGTTGGCGTGAAAGACCAACTGCAAAGTCGCAGATATCGATCATCTCCTGAACCTCCCCGAGCCCCTCCTGGTAAGACTTACCCATTTCGTAGGAAACAAGTTTACCAAGGGCCTCTTTCCGCTCACGAAGTGCTTCGCCTACCTGACGAATAACTTCACCGCGGCGCGGCGCTGGCCACTTACGCCATTCTACAAACGCTTTACCCGCTTGCTCAATGATCGCATCGTACGTATCGCGACTGGTTGCATAAACACTGCCGATGCGTTTGCCATCGACTGGTGAAAATGACTCAATCAGATCTGATGTAGATTTGTACCACCTGGATCCTGTAGACGATCCAACGTTTCGTTTTTCGATACCTAACTCGCGAAGCGCGTTCTCAATCCCAAAGTTCTTTTTCATAGCAGTAGCTAATGCCCTGCAAAACTAAGGATTTTCACAGTACAGCGACCGCTTACGCAAAGAAGTTAAAAGAAATGACAAAGATTACCATTCGACGCCGTACACGCCCTTTTCGCCATCCCGATAGTAACCTTCAACGAGGATACCGCCCTTCTTGAAAGCAAGAATCTGATTAAGATCCTCTACGTTGTTGACGGGAATTTTGTCGATATGACTAATTATGAAATTCTCTTTGACACCCGCTTTCTTCCATTTTCCATCGCTCAGTGACTTAATTCGCACACCCCCCTCCAGTTGGAG
>JAEZDW010000470.1 GCA_023417955.1 Bacteroidota bacterium | reverse complement strand
CCTCCGCACTCAACCGTTACACGCCGACGAATACAAACACCGATCTGCCCCGTGCAAAGCTTGATCCGGCTCCGGTATTTTCGGATCGCTTCATTGAAGATGGATCGTTTGTCCGACTGAAGAACATCAGCCTTGGCTATACGCTTCCTGAATCTGTTGTCAGCAGGCTTCGACTCTCGTCACTGCGCGTCTACGTCGTCGGACAAAACCTTGCAACGTGGACCAAGTACACAGGCTTCGATCCTGAAATCACATCAAGCAATAACACCACCGAACAAGGTACCGATACCGGAATCTATCCCGTATCAAAATCAATCAGTGCTGGTTTGTCACTCAAATTTTAAAACGAAAAACGATGAAACGACTACACATATTTCTTTCATTCGCCATGCTACTTTCAGCGTGCGCAGATATTGAGGAGGATCCCGTTTCGCTTCTCACAGAGGAACAGTTTTACAAAAATGACCAGGAAGCCATTGCAGCAGTCAATGCAGCTTACAACGGACTGAATAGTAGCACACACACGTTGTACAACAGGCTGATTCAAATCTCCACCGAGATGGCTGCTGATGACTACGTCGCAGGTCCCCGCGCGCGTAATGCACACGTCCGGGCATTATCAGGATTGACACACGACGCGTCGAACGATCGCATGCTCGAGATCTGGAGACAAAGTTACGAAGTGATCAATCGCGCAAACGTCGCAATTGATCACATCGAAGGAAACGAAAGACTCACACCTGAACTCGCAGCAAGGCTTGTTCGCGAAGCAAAATTCATTCGTGCCCTGATGTACTTCAACCTCGTGAGGTGGTTCGGTGATGTGCCCCTGGTACTACATCAGCCGACTTTGCAACCCGAACAACTGAGCGTATCGAAATCGCCTGAAGCAGATGTATATGCTCAAATAATTGACGACCTCACAGACGCGGAATCTTTACCTGCCCCGTCACAATATTCTGCTGCGGATATTGGTCGTGTCACAAGCGGTGCAGCAAAAGCACTACTGGCAAAAGTGTTCCTCACACGTGAGCAATGGGAGGAAGCTGCTGACAAAGCTAACGAGGTCATCGAAAGCGGCTGGTACGAATTGTTTGACGAATTCAAAGACGTCTTTGAAGTAAGTACCAAGAACGGCAAGGAACACATCTTCTCAGCGCAGTTCAAAGGCTACTTCAACTTTTACGGAAACATGCTGGGCGGCACGGCGGCTCCCAATGAAGTACCTGGTGTCAATGGTGATTATGCCGACGCTTTGAACCCGACATCGGACCTGTTCGAAATATTTGACGATTTCGATGAGCGCAAGGCTGTCACGTTTGTAACGGAAATGGTGAGCCCTGTGAATGGCCAGACCTACACATTTGACCCGCACTTCCATAAGTACTATGATCCAACGACACCTGCTGCACCTGGTGAGTCTTCGAAAAATACGCCGATTATCCGCTATGCAGAGGTATTGCTTATTTACGCCGAAGCACTCAGCCAACATGAAGGCGCATCTGCCGCGGCATATGCTGCGCTTGACGAAGTGCGTACGCGTGCGGGTCTCGAACCTTTGGCAGACATCGCTCCCGGCTTAAACAAGGAAGACTTCCGTGAAGCGGTGTATGAGGAACGGAGAAAGGAGCTTGTGTATGAATACCAGCGCTGGTTCGACCTTGCAAGACGCGGCCCTGCATACTATGTCGCAACCTTAAAAGCAGCAGGTAAGAACAGCGCTGCACCGCGCCATGTTCACTTCCCGACACCACAACGTGAACTTGACATTAACCCGAATCTCGAACAACATCCTGATTGGATATCATATTAATCTAAACCAACTAAATCATCATGAAAAGAAAAATAGTATACCTGATATTGATTGCCGGATGGCTCACTGCGCTGTCAGCTGACGCGCAAAAGAAGCAGGATCGCCCCAACATTATTCTGATAATGGCCGATGATATGGGGTACTCTGATCTTGCCTGCTACGGAAGCGAAGTCAATACACCCAACCTCGACAGGCTTGCAGCAGGAGGTATTCGTTTCACAGAGTTTTACAACAATTCCATTTGTGCCCCAACGCGCGCGTCACTGATTACCGGGCAATATCCGCACAAGGCAGGCGTAGGTTACTTTGATGTAGACCTGGGGCTGCCTGCGTATCAGGGTTTCCTTAACAGAGAATCGCTCACATTTGGCGAGGTATTGCGTAGCGCGGGCTATTCAACTCTGCTTTCCGGAAAATGGCACGTTGGCAAAGACAGTCTGGCCTGGCCGAATCAACGCGGCTTCGATAAGTTTTATGGTGTACTCGGCGGAGGTGCCAACTATTTCAACAATTATCCTATGCCTCTTCGTGGCCAGCAATATCCTGTGGTACTTGTTGAAAATAACAAGCGCCTCAACCCCGAGCCCGACAGCTACTACTTTACGGATGAAATCACCGACCACGCTGTGAAGTTCCTGAACGAACAAAATTCTACCGGGAAGCCATTCTTCCTGTATGTGGCATATACTGCACCCCACTGGCCGCTGCACGCCCGTCCTGAGGACATAGCGAAATATAAAGGCAAGTTCGACAAAGGTTGGGATGTACTTCGCGAGGAAAGACACAAACGCCAGATTGAACTCGGCATTGTCAGCAAAGACTCACGCATTGCTGATCGCGATGACCTCCCCGTTTGGGACCACCTCACTTACGATGAGCAAAAGCTCTGGGCTTCCCGTATGGAAGTGTATGCAGCGATGATTGATCGTATGGACCAGGGAATCGGCAAGATCCTTGAAACCGTAAAAGCGCTGAAGAAAGATGATAACACTTTGGTGATCTTCATCTCTGACAACGGTGCAGAAGGCGGAACCTATACACTTGGTGGCAGAGGTAAACGTTTCAACTCGGGCCCTGTGGGAACATCAGGTTCATTTGATTACGTCTACAAAAACTGGGCGCAGGTTTCCAACACGCCGTTCCGCTCGTACAAGAACAATATGCACGAAGGGGGCATTTCGTCTCCGTTCATCGCCTGGTATCCGAAGCTGATCAAGCCAAATACTATTGTAAAAGGGACTGCGCACCTCATCGATCTCGCACCTACGTTCTACGACCTGGCAAAGGCAAGCTATCCGACAAAGTTTAACGGACTGACTACACACGGATTACCGGGTAAAAGCATTGTTCCCGTTCTCGCAGGCGTGGCTCAGGAAGTAAATCGTGAGGAGCCGATTTTCTGGGAGCGAGCCGGTAATCGCGCAGTGCGCAGAGGCAAGTGGAAACTCGTTTCCGATTTCGAGAAAGGAAACAAATGGGAACTCTATAATCTTGAAAACGACAGAGGGGAAACCACTGATGTTGCTGAACAGCATCCAGAGGTCGTACGTGCCCTTTCATTTGAGTTCCAACGTTGGGCGGTAAGAAACGGTGTCGTTGATTACGAAACCATCAAGCCCCAAAATGCAATTCCTGCAGGCACACAAAGGACAAATTCAACGGCAAGCAAAAGCAATTAATACAATGAAGGGCGCGAACCAGGTTGTTAAAGGATTCATAATACTGTCACTCTATCTGTTCCTGGTGACGGTGTTGACTGTCGCAGTTTCACATGTCGATCGAAATGAAGTGTTTGTGAAGGGCGGGGCGTTCGGAGACAAAACCGTTGCTTCGTTTCTGATAGACAGGCACCTCGTTACCGTCGGAGATTTTGATGAATTCGTGGCATCGACTGGATACCTAACGGAAGCCGAGAACTTTGGAAGTGCCGGCGTATTCGATTTTGAGGAGCAGCGCTTTATAGCAGTCGAAGGCGCGAACTACCGTTATCCCTTTGGCAAGAACGGCCCTAAGGCGAGCTCAAATCATCCCGTTACGCAAGTTACCTGGAACGATGCCGTTGCTTACGCGAAGTGGAAAGGAAAGCGTCTGCCTACAAAAACTGAATGGGAGTACGCTGCATCGTCGGGAACACTTTCGGATGCAACCTATGCCTGGGGCGAAGGTGTAACCAAAGACGGAAAGTACAGAGCGAACTTCTGGCAGGGTAGCTTTCCCTTCCATAATTCAGCAGAGGATGGCTATCTGACCACATCTCCGGTTGGCGCATTTGGTTCCAACAAAATTGGGCTTAGCGACATGGGGGGAAATGTCTGGCAATGGTGCAACGATACCGTTGAACCATCCGGAGTGGAAAAGATTATTGATCCGCGTAAACGAAAGTTGTTAAAGGGCGGTAGCTATTTATGTGATCCGCTCGTGTGTCATGGCTTCCGGATCTTTGGCGAGTCGAATACGACTCCGGAAACTGCCATGGCGCACATTGGCTTCCGCTGCGTAAAGGACGTGGATTCCGGAATGAACTGAAATTACTGGTTTGGATCGTTTTGGGTTTGGAATGACGGGCACCAGGTGGGTGCCCGTTTGTTGTTATATAGTTATATATAAATAATGAGTAAGGTTTATTCGGGCGGCGTGTTATCCTTCAGGCGCAATACCAGTACTGGAGTAATCCTTGATGAGCACGGATACATCGCCCCCGGAAATGATGTCCTTAATGGTGTACCTGCTCAAGACTACGCTTACCGACCTGCACGCATCGGCAAAAATCGCTCTGGTCGCGCAGGCTTCTTTAGCTTCGCATGGCGGACACGCCTGGGCACCCGCAAGACAGGGCAACATCGAAAGTGGTCCTTCCAGCGTAGTAATTATTTGAAGTAAAGAAATTTCGGCAGGCCGGCGAGCGAAAAAAAAGCCCCCGCCCTTACCCTGTTTACTGCCCAAAATGCCGCCCTTCTTGAGGGCCGACATTATATTTTCAAGGAATTTACGTGGAATACGACGCGCCGCCGCAATGTGAGGAACCTGCACAAAACCGGCCTCATTTTGCGCCATAAATGTCAATGCATCGATTGCATAGCGGCTTTTTTGCGATAACATCAGCGGTAATCTGTAATTCCCCACGGTTACTTTCTGAAAAATTTCAGGATAAAGATAAAAAAAATATAAAGTCTATTGGTTTGATAGACATAATTATTACCTTTGGCATATGTTTATAAAGAATAGGGAAGAGTACAGGCTCGATGATCCTATAGCAACCTACCTCCGCCAGGAAGGAAAGGTGCTAAATCCTGCCGGAAAAATTTAGGAACTATAAATATTGAATATGAAAACTTCATTCGCCCCCGCCCTCATGAACATGTGTTGTTGTTGTTGCTGACAAACACCTCCCCTCTCGTAACAATTTAGCAACTTCAAAACTGATTTATCATGACAACAACAATTCAAAATACTATACCTCTGTTCTTTTCAGGAAATAGCCGGGCGCTGGTTAAAACTGCAAATCCGAAAACATCGATATCTAACGTTTTTGGACTTGAAATCCGTTCACTTTTGGACCAATCTAAATTCGTTTCGCAGAATCGATTTGATCTAAGCGCAGTGGACAGCTACGGTAACATCCAGCTTCACTTTACATTTAAATTAAATGAACAATACCTCGCGCACGCACAGGTATTAAGAGGACTTTTCCTGCTGAGTCAACCGGAGGGTTCAACACTTTCATATGACAGACAGGAACGCACGTTTCGCCTTAATGTAGACGTCACGAAGGAAGATACCGTCGCGGAACAGTTGAAAAAAGCATTCGCTCTTTTCGAAGAAGAAATTTCTTTCAAGGCCCTGCTCAAAAAAGTGCTCAAGATTGAAAGAAGGTTGAAAAACCGTATTAATGCATTGTATGCGTGGTAGGCAAAATTTTTTACCTATAAATACTACTAGTCCTATAGATATAAATACAAATATGAAAAAAGTTCTATTTACTTTCCTTTTTGCGATCACTGCCGGTATCGTCTTCGGTCAGCAAAAAATTCAGGGAACTATCGTTGACAATAGCGGTCAGCCTGTAATTGGCGCGACGGTACATGTAAAGGGTACCGCTACTCACGCCGTTGCCGATGTTAACGGATCGTTTGTTTTAACCACCGACAAGAATTTCCCTTTCGCCATAGTATTTAGCTCCGTTGGCTTTAAGTCTCAAGAGCTTGAACTGTATGAGTTCATCGATGAACCGATTGAAGTCACACTCAAAGAGGACAATCTGCTTTCCGAAGTGGTCGTAACGGCACGTCGTCGCACAGAAACGGCGCAGGAAGTACCGATTCCGATTTCAGTTATCGGTGGTCCTCGCGCGGAAGAAGCAGGTGCTTTCAACGTAAACCGACTCAAGGAACTTGTTCCGTCGGTACAGTTGTATTCCTCAAACCCGCGTAACACGGGTATCAACATCCGCGGCCTGGGCTCTCCATTTGGGCTTACCAACGACGGGCTTGATCCCGGAGTGGGACTATATGTCGACGGCGTGTACTATTCACGTCCTGCTGCCACCACATTTGACTTTATCGACATCGAGCGTATCGAAGTTTTGCGTGGTCCGCAGGGAACGCTGTTTGGAAAGAATACGACTGCCGGGGCGTTTAATATTACAACGAGAAAGCCGTCTTTCAGGCCCGCGGCGGATCTTGAATTGAGCTATGGAAACTACGGCTTTGTTCAGGCCAAGACATCACTCACTGGTCCCATTGTAAAGGACAAGCTTGCGGCACGCTTTTCGTTATCCGGAACGCAGCGCAATGGAATGGTCTACAACATAGCCAGAAATGAGCATGTTAATGATATGAACAATCTTGGATACAAAGCTCAATTGTTGTTCACACCTAACGACAAGATTTCCATTATCCTGTCAGGCGATGATTCGCGCCAAAATCCAAATGGGTATGCACAGGTTGTCGCTGGTGTAGTGGAAACAAAACGGCCTGCGTACCGTCAATTCAACAACATCATCGCAGATTTAAATTACCAGCTCCCGTCACTCAACGCGTTTGATCGTGTTATCGATCACGATACGCCGTGGCGATCACTCAATGAACTGGGTGGTGTTAACCTCAATGCCGAATTCGAAATTGGAAAAGGAACACTCACTTCTACTACCGCATGGCGTTACTGGAACTGGGGTCCTTCTAATGACCGCGATTTCACAGGACTGCAGTCACTTGCAAAATCACAAAATCCGCAGGAACACAGAAACTGGTCTCAGGAAATCCGTTATGCCGGTGATTTCTCATCACGCCTCTCAGGTGTTGTCGGACTCTTCTTTATTGATCAGGAACTTCAGACCTGGGGTACCGAAGAATCGGGATCTGCACAATGGCGTTTTTCACAAAACTCCACAAGCGAACTTTGGAAAACACCTGGTTTGCTTGACGGATACGGCGCGTTTACGCGGTCATCAATTGAATCGATGAGTGCTGCGGTATTCGCGAACGTTGACTGGACGATCACCGAAAGAATACACCTCCTTCCGGGCATCAGATTCAACTACGACGAAAAAGACGTTTCGTACAACCGCACTACCTATGGCGGATTAGAAACAGACGATCCGGACCTGATTGCGTTGAAAAATGCAGTGTATCGCGATCAGGCCTTTACCAGGTCAGCGGACGAAACCAACCTTACATACCAGATCACGCTGTCGTACCGAACTAAAAAGCGCGTCAACGCATACGCTACCTAATCAACGAGCTACAAACCTGTTGGTGTGAACGTCGCCGGTCTGCCTGTAATCGATGGTCAGGTCGCCGTCGAACTTGGAACAATTAAGCCAGAGTATGTAAAGCATTTTGAAGCCGGAATCAAAAGCACACCAACAGACAACGCTGTGCTGAACTTTACAGTTTTTAATACCGACATCGATGATTACCAGACAAACGTACAATCACCTCAGCTCGGTGTGAACCGCGGATATATCGCTAACGCAGAAAAAGTAAATGTAAAAGGTGCCGAGATTGATGGAAACGCAAAGCTCACCAAACACCTCACCATATTCGGTGCATTGACTTACACTGACGCGAAATATGTTCGTTTCATCAACGCACCGCTTCCGCTTGAAGAAACAGGTTTGACGGTTGAAGGTGTACAGGTAGCGTTCAAAGATGTATCCGGCGGACGCCTCCCGGGTATTTCCAAGTGGTCAGGTTCATTCTCCGCAGAACTTGCGTCTAACAAGATTCGCTTCCAGGAACAGCAAGGTCAGGCGTTCTTCGCCTTCGATACCTTCTTCCGTTCAGAATTCTCTTCAAGTTCGTCGCCTTCAAAGTATTTGAACATCGACGGATACGGCTTACTAAATGCACGGGCCGGATTCCGTGCGACCAAAGGCATCTCGATCACACTTTGGGCACGCAACCTGCTTGACCAAAATTATTTCGAACAATTGCTTGCTGCGGGCGGAAATGCAGGTCACTACGCTGCCCTGTTAGGTGATCCGAGAACTTACGGTGTAACGATCAAATACTCATATATCAAATAATAAAAGAAGAAGCAAAATGGTAAAGAAGTTAGTTTATGCAGTGACGTTGTTCGCAGGTATCGCTTTACCTGCAACGGCGCAGGTGGCAGATGCTTCGCAGGCATCAGCCGGTGGGAAGGACAGCCATAAAGTTGTTGTAGTGACGGGTGCACGTTTTTCATACACGCTCGTGCAGCGGTGGATCGACGAGTTCAATAAAGAATATCCGGAGATCCAGGTAATCATTGAATCAAGAGGATCTGCAGATCCAAATCAATACGACGTGCTCGCAGAAGTGTATGAGCACGACGAGAAAATAAAAAAGAATCGTGAATACCTGCAGGTTGGACGCTATTCAATCTTGCCGGTCGCAACTGCGGGATCAGGTTTTGCAAAGACCTATGGTGAAAAGGGTCTTGACAATAAGCTCGTCAAGCAGGTTTTCTTCCACGACATTTTCGCTGATCAGAATGACAAGGAAAAAATCAATGTTCCTTTTACGGTGTACACGCGCTTTCAGAAAGCGGGCGCACCGGTCGTGTTTGCAAAACACTACGGATTTGAGCAAAAGGATATCAACGGTAAGTCTATTGCCGGGTCGGATGAGCACCTACTTAAAGCGCTGCTTCGCGATTCAACCGGTATTTCATACCTGCCTGTACCGCTTATTTATGATCTGAAATCAAGAGCAGTCGCAGCTGGACTGACGGTCATCCCGGTTGACCTTGACGGAAATGGCAAGGTTAAGTCCGACGAACGCGGTGTATACTCAAACCTCGATCAACTGCTTCATGCCTTGGAAGATGGCGGAGCCAAAAATCTGCCAACAGCATTCCTGCACTTGTCTGTTGATAAGGAGAAGGTTTCCAATGAGTCACTAAAATTCCTGAAGTGGGTAGAACAGAACGGCGGGACCTACTTGAAAGAATTCGGATACCTCGGCGCGGGTGAGGTGAACACTAATAACAAAGCGTTCGACGCATTTGTATCCGGCAGGGGACTATAAAAAGCAAACTGGTCTAGCGAGCTCTCTTACTGGGTTTGCGTCGGGCTCGCGCGACCAGCCTCTCTTCGTTCTTAACAAGCGATGCGAGGGTTTGCGATTTCAGGAGCTCAACCGTGGCGTTTCGAACTTCAAGAAAGGAATGACGAACTGTGCAGGTCTCCTCGTCTTCACATTCGTCACAGGGCTGATAAAACTTGTGGGTGGCACACGGAACCAGGGCGATGGCGCCGTCGAAGAGCCGCACCACTTCCGCGAGGTTCACTTCGTCTGGTGGAAGCCGAAGCATGTAACCGCCACCCTTTCCCGACTTGCTGCTCAACACGCCGGCACGGTTAAGTTCAAGCAAAATCGCTTCAAGAAACTTCTTCGGTATGTTGCAGGTTTCAGAGATTTCCTTGATGAGATACTTCTCAGTCGGATTCTTCGCCATGTGCACCAGGGCATGTATCGCGTATTTACACTTCTTTGAAAGCATAGTGGGTACAAATTTAGGGTTTTCTGCTTAGAAAATCTGGTAATTAAAACCCCGACATGGAACTCAAATTTGACGAATTCAAAACACAGATTAACATACACTTCTTAAATGTTCCACCAAAGCAAATACATCGCATATTTAATCCTCATCTTCCTCTTTGTGAGCTGTTCAGGCTCCCGAAAGAGTGAGGACTCACCACAAAAGGGCACGATAACAGTTTCCGGGGCGTTCGCGCTTTACCCACTCGTTAACGTCTGGGCCACTGAATTCAGAAAGGAGTATCCTGATATTCGTGTAAACATCGCGGCCGGCGGCGCGGGAAAGGGCATGGCTGATGTACTAACCGGTGCAGCCGATCTCGGGATGTTCTCGCGTGACTTCACCGAAGCCGAAAAGTCGAAAGGCGTGTGGTGGGTATCGGTTACAAAAGATGCAGTGATACCAACCATATCTGACAAAAATCCGCACCTGGAAGAAATAAAATCAAAGGGAATCACACAGGAACAACTAAGCAGGTTGTACCTGAAGGACGGAAACGTAAACTGGTACAATTCGTCGGACCGGATTACGGTGTACTCACGTTCCGACGCTGCAGGCGCAGCAGCAACATGGGCAGAATATCTTGGCGGCGCAGGTCAGGAGTCCTTGAAAGGCATTGCAGTTTTTGGCGACCCCGGCGTTGCTGATGCTGTTAAAAAAGATCCACTCGGTTTAGGTTACAACAACGTGATCTACGTTTACGATCTGGCTACCGGAAAAAAATATCCCGGCATAGAAGTCCTCCCAATTGATGTTAACGCCGACGGCAAAATCGACTCAACCGAATACTTCTACGGAAGCCTCGATGAAGTTAAACGAGCCATCATTGACGGGCGTTACCCATCACCACCGGCGCGGGAATTGTATCTCATTTCCAACGGCGCTCCCCGTAGCGAAGCCGTTAAGACTTTCCTGACGTGGATCCTCACCAAAGGCCAGGGTTACATCGAAGAAAATGGCTACATACCATTGAATGAATCGATCCTGGAAGAACAACTTCAAAAGTTTAACTGATGGACCTTTCCATTCGAAGGGCAAAGGAAGTAGTCAGGCGATCATGGATGCAGGTCATGCTTTTTGTGATGCTCATCCTTCCTTTTGCAATTGGATTATCACTCCTCGTAAAGTCAACACCTTTCCTCAACAGCGACCTGTTCAGCCTGCTGCTCAGCGATGAATGGATACCCCTACAGGGAAAGTTTGGACTATGGCCATTCATCTGGAGTTCGATCATTATTTCAGTTCTGGCACTGATCATAATGGTGCCGGTTTGCCTTGGGGCGTCGATCTACATAACGCAGTTTGCACCGCGTTGGGTATCCCGCGCGTTGCAGACAACCATTGATATTCTCGCCGGAATCCCGTCAGTGATTTTCGGTCTTTGGGGCATTGTCGCGATCATTCCGATGGTCGGGAACATCGCAACTGTATTTGGCGCATCCAACACGTCTGGGTACTCGATTCTTGCCGGGGCAATCGTCGTTGCTGTCTCTGTGATGCCATTTGTACTGAATATGCTGATCGAATTATTCCGTTCTGTTCCTGTCGAGTTAAAAGAAGCGTCGCTGTCTCTTGGAACCAGCTACTGGCAAATGATACGCGATGTGATCCTTCGGAAACTTCGGCCGGGCATTACGGCATCTTTCACACTCGGCGTAAGCAAAGCATTTGGAGAAACGATAGCTGTTGTGATGGTGGTAGGTAACGTGGTGCAGGTACCGGGATCGTTGTTTGATGCCGGATATCCTTTACCCGCACTACTTGCCAATAATTACGGCGAAATGATGTCTATTCCTATGTATGAGGCTGCGCTAATGTTGTGCGCACTCATACTACTCGTCATCGTTATCGCATTCAACTACGGTGCACATCGTGTGATTCGCTACTACCACAATCAACTCTGACATCATGCGAACGAGAAGGAAACACATTGAAGAAAAAGTGGTACGGGTTGTACTGGCGTCGACGACGGTTTTGATTGTATTGGCACTTTTGAGCATCCTTAGTCAAATACTAATTAAGGGAATCCCTGCGGTTACGTGGGAGATCCTTACGGAAGTACCACAAGGCGGATATTACTTTGGAAAAGAAGGGGGAATCCTCAACGCAATTGTTGGGTCGGTTTATCTGGCCATAGGGGCATCATTGCTCGCGACCATCATAAGCATTCCGACAGCGATCTTTATGCACACTTACCTGTTTCAATATCCCAGGTGGCAAAAGCAGGTGAGGTTGTGGCTCGACGTACTTTGGGGCATACCTCCTATCGTATACGGCGCATTTGGATTTAGCCTTATGTTATTCATGGGCTGGCCCTCGTCCCTCCTGGCTGCAATCATAACGGTGGCCCTGCTGATCAGTCCGGTCATGATCCG
>JAEZDW010000335.1 GCA_023417955.1 Bacteroidota bacterium | reverse complement strand
CTCTTCATGTTCCTCCTTTAATCCTTAAATCACGGTTCAGACGGCAACAGAAGGACGCAACAAAACTTAATGGCGCATCACCTTCATGGCAGAAAAACTTAAAAACGCTCCGACTTCAGCCGGAGGGAGTACATTCGAAAGAGTTCAACGAGTGGCGTAACTATAAACAATCCTTCCATCCATCAATCCTCTTCATGTTCCTCCTTTAATCCTTAAATCACGGTTCAGACGGCAACAGAAGAACAAAACTAAAACTAAATCGCGTACCATCTTCCGGGCAGAAAAACTTAACAACGCTCCGGCTTCAGCCGGAGGGAGTACATTCGAAGAAGTTCAACGAGTGGCGTAACTATAAACAATCCTTCCAATCCATCAATCCTCATCCTGTCCATCCTTTAATCCTTAAATCCCAGTTCAGACGTCAACAGAAGAACCAAAATTAAACTCACTCGCGCATCATCTTCAGCGCAGAAAAACTTAAAAACGCTCCGGCTTCAGCCGGAGGGAACTATATTCAAAGGTTCATAGGGCGAAGAATAATTTTGCAGTATGTTGTGCGCCCTTGCCATGAAAAGACATTCAATTTAGTGGGATAGCCACAACGACTTTCGTTCCCGCCGCCACGCCATTGTTAACGAGATCGATGAAGGTTATGCCCGCCTCGGTATTTCGCGACTTACCGTATTGTTCGAGGCGCTGGCGCGTGATGCCAATCGCTGCTGATCTGTGGACAGCTTTCGTTTCATTAAGTGCATGCGCTGCTTCCCGGCCGATACCGTTGTCGGTGACTTCGCAAACGAGGACGTCGTCGCGGGTGAAGAAGTGTACCGTAATCATCCCTCCTTCCGGTTTACGGCGTACTCCATGGACGATGGCATTCTCCACAAAGGGTTGAATCAACATCGGCGGTATTTCCGTTGCCTCTGTGTCGATGGCCGGATCACTGGATATTTTATACTCGAACTTTCGGCCCGTACTAAGTTGTTCAAGGTCGAGGTAGTTTTCAAGCATCAGTATCTCGTTTGAAAGCGGGATCAATTCTTCACGTGCATTTTCAAGAATCTGACGCATCAGCTTTCCGAACCGTCCCAGGTAGCGCTTTGCCGATTGGTTATCCTGCGCAGCTATGAGCCCTTGTATGGAGTTCAGGCAGTTAAAAATGAAATGCGGGTTCATCTGCAGCCGCGACGCTTCCTGCTCCAGTTGGAGAACGCTGTTTTCCAGCATCAGGCGCTCCTGAACAATCCGATTGCGGGTCTCAACCTGTCTGAGGCGAAGTTTGAATATGAACCAGATCACAACTACGAATGCCGCGATCACAAGCGCACGTACCCACCACCATTCCCACCACGGTGCAGCTATGGTAAACGCAAATGAAGCAGGGTCCGTCCACCCTGCCCCGGCGGATGCCATTACCCTGAACGTGTAACTTCCGGGAGGCAGATTTGAAAACACAGCTTCTCTCTCAGTTAGTGCAGGTGACCATTCACGGGAGAAGCCTTCCAGTATCCACCGATAACGCAATGCCTCCGGATTGGCGTAATCAATACCCGAGAAGGAGAAAGTTATATTGTTTTGATCATAAGGCAACGTGAGGTTAACAGGTAACGGGAACCACGACGCAACGGAATCACCGTATGGCGTGTTTTCGATCTTCTCGAAAAAGAGTTTCATTCCTGTTACGTGCACCGGCGGCGCGGGACGCATATCTCCCTGCCCACGCGGATTGTAGCGCACGAGGCCGTTGACGGTCCCAAACCAAAGCGTTCCCTCCCGATCCACACATGACGCCTTGCGAAAGACTTCACCACCCCGGAAGCCTTCTCGCTCACCGAAGTGGCGCACTACTGTTGATGCATACTTATCTGAAAACGAAACCCTGACTACGCCGCGTTCCGTACCTGCCCACAATTCACCATCGCTGTCGAATACGAGGCTGTAAACACGACCCGGCGCCATACCGTCTTCGCTACCGATGTAACGTACCCCACCATCGCCCATCATCGCAACTCCTGATGACGTTGCTGCGAAAACAATTCCGTCGTGTTCAACCAGGCAATGCACCGCACCCTCGAGGTGTGCCACGCGTTCCAACTCATTCACTGTCGTTGAGTCATTACTTATGACAACGCTGTGAATTCCATCCGAAGTAGCTGCCAGCAACGTATGCGGCCCACGCCAAATAATGTCGTGTATCACAAGATTGGAAGGTGCAGTCACAACCTGCGTGTGTATCAGCGTATCGTTTGCGATCTTCGGACTAAATAACTTATCACCGTTCGCAAGCCAGGCGTCGCCTTCGGGGGAAAACGCAATACTGGAAACGGCATTCACTGGCAAACCATCCTCGGTTGTATAGTGCAGTGTCTGATCCTTCCGGAAAACAAAGAGTCCGTCGTCCTCGGTGCCAATCCACAGACTGCTGTCCGGAGCATAACGCATGGCCAGCACCTGCGATGAAGTAAAGCCATCGCGTTTATTTAGCAATGAGAAGCTGCGTCCGTTATAAACGGAAGCACCACCCAGCGACGTACCGCATATTACGTTGCCGTTCAATGCAACAATTATGCTGCGCACTTCTTTCCCCAGTTGATCGACAGGACCGTAATGAATGAACGGTTCGCGAAACATCAACGAAAGGCCGCGAACAGACCCCAGCCAGATGTTTCCATCGCGGTCGGCAAGCACGCTCGTAACGCGGTTACGGCCCTGTCCGGGAAAAGGATTGTGGCGCGTGAGCTGACCGTTGTGATAGCGGATGAGGCCGTCATCGGTGCCGAACCACCATTCTTTTTCAGAGAGCCGTGTAATCGCTGTGATCGGTGTACCTGCCAGCGACGCCAACGGCTGAGGTATACTTATCATACCGTTATCGTAAATGCACACGCCTTTGCTTGTGCCTATCAGGAATGTTCCGCCGGGACCACGTTCGATGGTGTTGACTTCATTGGAAGGCAATCCATGTGAAGCGTTTACGGTGACAATCTGATCATTGTCGTATCGGATAACACCCATGGAAGATGCAGCAAGAAGAGTGCTTCCACCGGACTGGGTAACGTCGTTAAACCGAATTCCGCGAAAGCGATTATTTGCAGGTGAACTCAGTGTAACACCATTAAAGCGAAACACACCTCGCTCGCGGGAGCAAATAGCGACTTCACTCCCACCCGCGTTACTTACACCGGTAATTGCGTCCTCCGTGAGAAAAGCCTGCCTTGCAAAAGCGCGACCGTCGTATGCGTACAACCCCTTTTCGGTCCCGATCCACAACGTTCCTTTCTGATCTTCAAACAGTGCGAGAATTGCTCCGCGTGGCGAATTATCGCCGGAGTGAGCTGTGAAGGTATAGCCATCTAATGAAAGGAGACCATCGGTGGTGCCTATCCACATCAGACCACGCTGATCCCGGAGTATCGTGTTTACACCACGTCCGGGAAATCCCTGCTCTGCTGTGTATTGACGGAAACTGAATGTTTGCGCTGCAGCGGAAAACGCTGCGAATATGAAAAAGAAAAGGAGCTGACTGCGCATCGGTGAACGTTCTTCAAAATAAGGAAAAAGTCACGGCATCACCTAAGGAACGGCGATCCCGTGACTCATTCAGAACGTTACATTTTGGTTTTAATTTTCTCAGGTATCGGCTGCGGCAGGCTGAAAGGCTGAACATAATACCGTTTACCGGTTGCCTTGAACAACGCGTTGGCTATTGCACCTCCCGTTGGAGGAAGAGCCGGTTCTCCTAATCCGGTAGGGCTTATTCCGTTGTCAACAAAGTGCACGTCCACCTCCGGAATTTCCTTCATACGAATGAGCTTGTACGAATTGAAGTTCTTTTGTTCAGGCTCACCGTCCTTGAACGTTAGCCTGCTGAACATGGCATGACCCATACCATCAACAACGCCACCCCTAACCTGCTGTAATGCGCCGCTGAGGTTGACCACGATACCGCAGTCAGCAGCTACATGTATTTTACTGATTACGGGTTTGGCGTCCTTCATTTCGACTTCGGCCACCTGCGCCACGTATGAGCGGTGCGAGAAGTAGACGCTGAATCCCTGGGCAAGATTGTTCTTCGTACCCCAGCCCGACTTATCTGCTGCAAGACGTATCACACTTTTCATACGTGCGATATCATACCGGATGTCGCCTACCGGATTTTTCTCCGCGCGATCAAGTAACTCGAGCCGGAAGGCCACCGGATCCTTTTTCGCTTCCGTCGCCACTTCGTCCAGGAAAGCCTGTTCCGCGAAAGCGAGGAAGTTCGTTATTGGTGCGCGCCACGCACCCGTTGTTATCGGCGACTTGTGTTCAATGGATTCAATCAATAAATGATCAACTGCTCCCGAAGGAAAATTGTGTTCCCGGGTGCAATTACCCGCGTTGATACCAACTCCGCGAAGGTGATAGCCAACCATATTTCCTTTGTCATCCAGCGCGGCGCTAAAGCGATAACGCACTGCGGGGCGATAACTTCCTCCGGTCATGTCATCCTCACGCGACCACGTTACTTTAACAGGAGCTTTGATGAGACTTGAAAGTTGCGCCGCCTCCACAGCGTAGTCGGATTTCAGGCGACGGCCAAACCCACCGCCGAGCCGCGTCAATTCAAGGGTCATTTTCTTCGGATCGATGCCCAGTGTGCTCGCGACTTCGTTGCGTGTAATATCCGGTAACTGGCAGGGGCCAACTAATTCCACGCCATCCTCCTTTACATGTGCAAAGAAGTTCATGGGTTCCATCGGACTATGCGGCAGGAACGGACATTCGTACTCGCGTGTGATCACCGCTGCCGCATTCCTGAATGCAGTGTCAGGATCGCCGTCCCTGCGTTTGACATACGACGGATCGGAATCACTCTTCATCAGATCCGTGAAAATCCTGTCGTGATCTTTTGAGCTTTCCAACGCCCCGTCCTTTTCATATTCGACTTTTAACGCCTTTCGCGCTTTCATCACTTGCCATGTCGACTTGCCAACTACAGCAACGTTGTTTCCAAAGGTTACAACGTCGGTGATACCCGGCATTGCTTTGGCAGCTGCTGCGTCGACAGATTTAATCTTTAATCCAAATGCCGGCGGATGCTGAATAACAGCGTCGACCATACCTTCGCGGTACACGTCCAAACCGTAGAGGGGTTTGCCGGTTACCATTTCCCGGTTGTCGACATTGCGTATAGCCTTTCCGATCAGTTTGAATTCCTTCGGATCTTTCAGCTTCACATCTTCAGGTACCGCAAGTGCCGATGCTTCAGTAGCCAGTTCTCCATAGGTGAACTGTTTTCCTGATGCGGCATGAATAACCTTTCCGTCTGCTGTCTTCAGGGTATCCGGCGAAACGCCGAGACGCTTTGCTGCAACCTGCATCAACATATTTCGAGCCGTTGCTCCTGCCTTGCGCAGGCGTTCCCAGCTGTGCGGGATGGCACCGCTTCCTCCGGTAAGTTGTCGCTCAAAACGCGCGGTGTCGAGCGCAGCCTGTTTCACTACTACACGCGACCAATCCGCATCGAGTTCATCGGCAACAATCATCGGGAATGATGTCTTGATGTTCTGACCGAGTTCCGGATTTGGTGAGAATATGGTTACGACGTCGTCAGGCGAAATACTCAGGTAGCTGTTGAAATTGATGTCGCCTTCGGCAATATCTGCTGTTGCCAGCACACGCATAGGGCTTGCGTTTGCCCAGTGAAAGCCGAGTACGAGTCCGCTTCCTGCGGCGGTGGCGACTTTGAGAAAGTCACGGCGCGATGTTTTCGGATTGATCGTCATGGCTTATTTCGATTTATTAGCTGCGACAACAATTGCTTCACGTATCCGGTGATAGGTTCCGCACCGGCAGATATTACCATTCATGGCATTTTCGATTTCCGCTACAGATGGATTAGCCTTTTTGCTGAGAAGTGCTGCAGCGGTCATGATCTGCCCGGCCTGACAGTAGCCACATTGCGGGACGTCGATTTCGTCCCACGCGGTTTGCAGTGGGTGATTTCCATCAGCAGAAAGGCCCTCGATTGTCGTGACAGTACTCTTACCAACGGCAGACACCGGGAAGGTACACGACCGGATAGCATTTCCGTTCACGTGAACGGTGCAGGCACCGCACTGCGCGATACCACATCCGTATTTCGTTCCGACGAGACGGAGGTTGTCCCGAAGGACCCAAAGCAAAGGCGTGTCCGCCTCAACATCAACGGTATGGGTCTTACCGTTTACGAGCAAAGAGTATTGTGGCATATCAGGAGTTGGGTTAAAATCTTAAAGTACAAAATTCACGCGTGTCACAACACGGAATTTACACGAATAGCGCAATGGCCGGGGCAGTGACAATTGGCGCGGATTGCCGGGGTGTTATTTCGGTCAACGGTGCACAGGAACAACGCGGATGGCGACGACTGTCAGGCCTTGTTAAGCCAGATGCGCACTGTAGTCCCAAGATCGGGCATGCTTTCAATTTCAATGCTTCCGCCTAATGAATCAACCTGCGTTTTTACCAGGAACAAACCTACACCCCGGCCTTCAACGTGGAAATGGAAACGTCTGTAAAGCTGGAATATCTTGTCCTGGTTTTCAGGGCTGATGCCAAGGCCGTTATCGGCCACGGTGATGAGGAC
>JAEZDW010000328.1 GCA_023417955.1 Bacteroidota bacterium | reverse complement strand
CTGCAGGGGCGTCACAACGCGCATTGAAGGATGACGAAACATTTTTTACATCGGTCGCGAATGAGACGTCGTGAAACAAATACCCCGCACCAATCGGAGCACACCCCTTCCAATTTTATGAACACATCGCGCGATATAATCACCTGCATCTAGCCCGCCTTGGCGGGTGTCCCAGACCCAGCCATGGGGCTCGTCCCACGGTAAAAAGCACAGCGTAACCCCAAGCCCTGCAGGGGCGTCACAACGCGCATTGAAGGATGACGAAACATTTTTTACATCGGTCGCGAATGAGACGTCGTGAAACAAATACCCCGCACCAATCGGAACACACCCATTCCAAATTTTGCGAACACATCGCGCGAAATCCATCACCTGCATTTAGCCCGCCTTGGCGGGTGTCCCAGACCCAGCCGTGGGGCTCGTCCCACGGTAAATAAATACGCGTGAAACCCCGAGCCCTGCAGGGGCGTCACAAGGTGCGCTTCAAACGAGTCGCTTACGATATATCCAGTGGTACACATCACATTGGTCATTCATTCCAGGCAGATGATTCCGCCCGGATGAGTAGACATCCAAGCCGCATTCCCGAACTAATCGCAGGCTCATTTGCCCCGACAATAATGATTCTAAACATCACGGTAAGTGGTGATTATCCGGAATGTTGTATGTTTAGGCCCGAAAATGCCGTACGCAGCCTGCGACGGTAGGAAAACCTTAACCGATAATGAAGATAATACTGTTAGGCTACGGGAAGATGGGCAAGATCATTGAACAAATTGCCCTCCAGCGCGGCCACGAAATTACCGCGCGAATTGATATCGATAATCGGGATGAATTTGACCACGCAGAAGGTGATGTGGCGATAGAATTCTCGCATCCCGATGCGGCGTTTGACAATATCATCAAGGCTCTGCACCGAAACCTGCCCGTCGTATCGGGCACTACAGGTTGGCTGGCACGCAAACCAGAGGTCGAAAAATTATGCAGTGACCTCAACGGCGCGTTCTTCTATGCATCTAATTACAGCCTGGGCGTTAACATCTTTTTTAAGTTAAATGAATACCTGGCCAATATGATGAAGGGCTTCGGACATTACAACGTCGAGTTGGACGAAATTCACCACACGCAGAAAAAGGACTCACCCAGCGGCACTGCAATTACATTGGCTGAGGGCGTACTTCGACACATACCGTCAAAAAAGCAGTGGGTCAATCAGGCATCGCCCAGTCCGGATGACCTGGTAATCAATTCCTTCCGGATCGCTGAGGTTCCAGGCACACACACGGTAAAATACCAAAGCGCAGTTGATGACATCGAGATACGGCATACAGCCCATTCGCGCGAAGGCTTTGCATCCGGTGCCGTTATGGTCGCCGAATGGATCAAAGACAAGAAAGGCGTCCTCAGTATGGACGATTTCCTGAAATTCCCGGCCTGAATCTGCGACTAACCCCCTGTTCGGATATTTTTCCGTTTATTTGCAGGCCGATTTGCATAAAATCGACAGATTAAAACATTTCTACCGATACCATGAACTGGAAGTTTTGGAAAAAGGACCAAAGTCAGAAGGAAAGTGCACCAAAAAGCAAGGCGCGTGAATGGTGGGACGCCATACTCTTCGCCGTAATTGCTGCCACGCTCATTCGATGGCTGATTATGGAAGCGTATACGATCCCCACTCCTTCAATGGAAAACTCGCTATTGGTGGGTGACTTCCTTTTTGTGAGCAAGTTTCATTACGGAACGCGCACCACCTCAACGCCGCTTCAGGTGCCACTCACGCACCAGAAAATCTGGTTCACGAACATACCTTCCTACGTGGAATGGATCAAACTTCCGCAATACAGGTTGCCGGGACTAACCAAAGTTAAACGCGAGGATGTCGTAGTCTTCAACGTTCCCGGTATTGCAGAAAACAATCTGGGTGTTCATCCGGCGCGATGGATCGACTACCCTGTCGACCTGAAGACAAATTACATCAAACGATGTGTTGGTATTCCGGGTGACACGATTTCAATTCGTGACCGTCAGGTGTACGCTAACGGTGCCGCGATCGGCAATCCACCCCAGATGCAGTACAATTATATCGTTATCAGCACGGACCGGATCAGCGACAGAAACCTGGACAAGTTCAACATCACAAGCGAAGACATCGTTGATCAGCGCGCAGTAAATGACGGGACGTACCAGTATGTTATGGCGCTCACTGAAGAGAAGCTGAACAACCTCCAGTCACAAAACGCGCCGTACATTCGTTCCATCACCATACTCGACCGCGACAACCAAACCGTGTTCCCTGCCTATGGTAACCCGGGTGTAAAAGACTTTGGATGGTCACAGGATGACTTTGGTCCGCTGTGGATTCCAAGCGAAGGTGCAACCATTGCAATCAACGACAGCACACTGGCGCTTTATGGCAATACCATCGTACTTTACGATCACAACAAGGATGCGAAAGTTGAGAACGGCAAGCTTATTATCGACGGAAAAGAAGTTACCGAATACACCTTCAGGCAAGACTACTACTTCATGATGGGCGATAACCGACACAACAGTCTTGACTCACGATTCTGGGGATTCGTTCCCGCTGATCACATCGTAGGTAAGGCGTTCTTTATCTGGTTGTCACTCGATAAGGACGCCGGACTATTGAACAAAGTTCGGTGGAGCAGATTCTTCAAGCTGATCAGGTAGTATTTCCGTGATTGTGCTGACTATTTGTGAGCACACATCCGACTACCAATCAATTTCGGAGAGGCCTTTGCCTTTGAGGTATTGGTTTGCTTTGCTGAAATGTCTGCAGCCAAAGAAACCGCGATCGGCAGAAAACGGCGAAGGGTGCGCGCTCATTAACACCAGGTGTTTCGAACGATCAATGATCTCGCCCTTCTTCTGCGCATAGGCGCCCCACAGCAGGAAGACGACATTCTGTTTTTCATCCGAAATCTTTTTGATCACTGCATCTGTAAATTGCTCCCAACCTTTGTTCTGGTGCGAACCCGGTTGTGATGCGCGTACCGTAAGCGTGGCGTTGAGCAGCAGCACACCTTGTTCGGCCCAACGACCAAGATCACCCGTTGATGGAATCGGTTTACCAAGGTCCTGAGCAATCTCCTTGAAAATGTTTTTAAGCGAAGGCGGCATAGTGATACCGTTGGCCACCGAAAAGCACAGTCCGTTTGCCTGTCCGGGACCGTGATACGGATCCTGCCCGATGATAACCACCTTAATATCCTCAAAGCTGCAGCAATCGAACGCGCGGAAGATATCTTTCCCGGGAGGATAAATTACCCCGCTCTGGTATTCGTTTCGTACGAATTGTGTGAGGTTTTGAAAATAGGGTTTATCGAATTCGTCAGCGAGTCGCGCTTTCCAGGAAGCGGCAATTTTTACATCCATTCCGCAAAGCTAAAATTCTGAGGGAATCACGGGAGTGGAAATGTGATTTTGAACTTCTGAGATCCACGTTTTGCGGTTCTGAAGCGTCTCAGGATATCCGGGATTTTCGCGCTTTTACGAGGTTTTTGGGAAGGTCAATATAGATCAATATAAGTTGCATATAGTATCCTAATCAGTTGCATACAGGATTCGCAACTGTCGTTGCATACATACAGCCGGCAAACCCCTTGTGAATTTCTTACCTGTGTTAACACACGACGACCGGTATTCAGGGCTGTTTTCATCACCCGGAAGCCTGTGATGACAAAAATTTTTGAGCGAAAAAAGCTAAAAAACAAGCACTTCCGGGCAAAAGGATATGTTCATTTAGGGAATTCCAAAAAATTGATATTTTTGAATGCGTATGGTTACGGAAATTACAGAAGGGATCAAAGTCACCGTGGAAACGGAATACCAACCCGCGTATTCCAGTCCCAGCCAGTACCATTATGTATTCACGTACCGTATCACGATTGAGAATGGCAGTGAGTATACGATCCAGTTGTTGCGTCGTCACTGGCACATTCACGACGCCGGATTCAACCAGCGCGAAGTAGAAGGCGAAGGCGTTGTGGGGCAGCAGCCCGTTCTTGAGCCAGGACAAACTCATCAATACGTTTCAGGGTGTAATCTCAAATCAGGCATTGGAAAGATGGTGGGTACTTACCTGATGGAACGCGTCGTTGATGGTATGAAACTGCAGATCAACATTCCCGAATTTACTATGGTCGCTCCATTGCGGCTCAACTAACATAACTCCTCGGATACACTCCGGCTGTGCCTTCCTTTTTCCAGTTACGCGCTTTTATAACCTGGTGGCTGGACGCCGTCGACGGACATTCGCTGCACTCCCCTTTCCTGTTTGATTTTTACACGAACATCGTCGCCGCCACAAAACGCTCAAATGCAAAAGAACCGATAGAAGCTCTTCGGGAACAACTGCTGAAAAACAATACCGTTATCGAAGTTGCTGACTTCGGCGCCGGCAGTGCACACAACGCAGGGGCTAAACGAAAAATCAGCGACATCGCGAAGACCAGTCTGAGCAGCGCGCGGTTCTCCCGAATTTATCAACGTCTCATAAAGCACTTTGCAGGCGAAACAGCCCTTGAACTTGGCACTTCGCTTGGTATTAATACGCTTTATCTTGCGGAAGCCGCATCAAAGGTGATTACTTTCGAAGGAGCACCCGCCATTACAGACATCGCCCGCGAGAACTTCAGGGCAATGAATCGCGATAACATTGAGATCATTACCGGTGACATCAATACCACTTTACCGGAATTCCTAAGCGGTGCAGAGGCACTCGATTTTGTGTTCGTCGACGCCAACCATCGCTATGAACCGACGATCCGGTATTTTGACTGGCTGCGACTCCATCTGCATGACCGCTCTGTCGTGGTATTCGACGACATTCATTACCGCAGCGAAATGGAGGCTGCGTGGAACAAGGTACGGAGCCATCCCGAAGTCACAGTCAGCATCGACCTTTTTAGAGCTGGAATTCTGTTCTTTGATCCTTCACTGAACAAACAACACGTTGTAATACAGGTATAATCCTTGAATTACGAGCACGGATGCCTTATTTTTGCGAACCATTACCCAGAATATGAACGAAGCGAATCCTAACCCGGCTCCCAAGAAAAACAACACAAAAACCGTGATCGTCATAGCGATCATGGCAGTCGTGATAATCGTACAGTTCGTCAAAATTGTGCTCGACTCCAAAGAGCGGAACCAGGTGGTTACGGTACTCACGTCGACGGAACAGGAACTGGCTACTACCCGGCAACGCATGTCGGAAATCCGGGATGAATTGGACGCCAAGATCGCGGAAGTGGAAAAACTCGGTGGTGATGTGGCCGATTTGGAAAAGGCTCGGGCCGAACTCGACATGGAATTGAAACGCGCCATTCGGGCAACGGGCAAAGAAATCAAGACGCTTAAGGACAAAGTTGAGGGCTACGAATTATTGCTTCGGAACAAAGATGAGGAAATCGCGAAGTTGAAACTCGTTAACACGGAACTGCTAAGCGAAAACCAAAACCTGAAAACACAGCAAAACAAGCTGGCGGACACCATTTCGCAGCTTAATCAGTCGAAACAGGAATTGGCGTCCAAAGTTGCCATTGCTTCGCAACTAAAGGCCGAGAACATCAAAATTGTCGCGTTAAATGACCGGGGCAAGGAGCGTGATTCTCCTTTCCGCGCCCGTCAAATCAGCAAACTAAAGGTGGATTTTAACCTTGCCGAAAATGAGGTTGCACCGATCGAAGGCAAAAAGATCATGATCCGGGTTCTGGACGAAAACGGGCAGGTTCTCTTCGACGTAAACCGCGGTTCCGGCACGTTCATGTACAACGGAAAAGAGGAATTCTACACGGCTTCGCAGGATATTCTGTTTGACAATACCCGCCAGAAACTGAGCTTTTTATACGATAAAGGCTCCGAATATGCGGAAGGCGACTACATTCTTGAGATTTATGCAGACGACTATAAGATCGGAAGCGGGCAATTCACTGTGAAATAAGCGATTAGGGCCGGTTTTCGGTCGTCCGAACGAACTGCAAAGGGAATTTTCAAGATTCCCTTTCTTTTTCTATTTTTGCAGCCTTTAAAACAAAAAACACAATTATGAACAATTACGAGACGGTATTCATTTTAAATCCCGTTTTGTCTGAGGACCAGGCAAAGGATGCTGTCGATAAATTCGTGAATGTGTTGAAAAAAGCCAATGCTGAGGTTGTAAACGTTGAGCAGTGGGGCCTGAAGAAACTGGCCTACCCGATCAACAAGAAATCTACCGGCTTTTACAACATGCTCGAATTTAAGGCAGATCCAACGGTTATTAACACCCTTGAAACAGAGTACAGAAGGGATGAATCGGTAATGCGGTTTTTGACCACTGTGCTTGACAAGCATGCGCTTGCCTACAACGAAAGAAGAAGAAAAGGCGAGTTCAACAAAGGAAACAAGAAGGCAACCAAAAAAACTGAGGAGTAAGCCATGACACTAATGAATGAACCCATTAAGCGCGCGGAGATCAAGCCGAAATACTGCCGCTTTAAGAAAAATGGTATCAAATACATCGACTACAAGGATCCTGACTTTCTGCTGAAGTTTATCAATGAACAGGGCAAGATTCTTCCCCGTCGTTTGACGGGAACAAGCCTGAAATTTCAGAAGAAAGTAGCACAGGCCGTCAAGCGTGCCCGCCACCTGGCAATTCTGCCTTACGTTGGCGACTCACTCAAGTAACCGTACACCTAAAACGCAGAACATCATGGAAGTTATTTTGAAACAAGACGTAGCGGGTCTCGGATACAAGAACGACATCGTCAAAGTAAAAGCCGGATACGGCAATAATTACCTTATCCCTAACGGCTATGCATTGATTGCAACTGCATCAAATCGCAAGGTTGTTCAGGAAAACATTCGCCAGGCAGCTCATAAGGCAGCCAAGGTGAAGCAGGATGCCGAAGCACTCGCTCAAAAGATTGGTGACCTCACTATCGAGATCGGAACCAAAGCCGGTGAAAGCGGTAAGATCTTCGGTGCGATCACAGCGCTTCAAATTTCTGACGCACTCAAGAACAAAGGTTTCCAGATCGATCGTAAAAAGATCGTATTGAAGGAAGCTCCCAAGCAACTTGGAACGTATAACGTTACCCTTGATCTTCACAAAGAAGTCAAGCACGAAATCAAGGTAAGCGTTGTTTCCGAGTAGTTCACTTTACAGCTAATTCTAAAGCCATCTGCCTCTGGCGGATGGCTTTTTTGTTTATCTTCCCCTACCATTTTAGTCGCATTTCTTTGGTGAGGTTTTCGTCTTTGTTATTATTTCTGCTCGTCGTCTGGGAAACATCTCATGCACAGCAATTCCCCGTGCAGCGCCTTACCGTTGAAGAAGGCCTCGGCCATTCAATTGTTTACCGGACAATACAATCTTCCGACGGCTATGTCTGGTTCTCAACCGACAACGGCCTCACCCGGTACGACGGAGCCACTTTCAGAAACTTCACGACCGCCGACGGACTGCCCTCGAATTTCATTTTCGACGTTGTAGAGTGGAAAGGTGAATTGTATATATCGACCCTGGGTGGCGGTATTGTGAAGTATCGAAACGACGCATTCATACCTGCATACGATTCTTCCTTTCAAATGCCGGCGCATCCTGTCGAACTCCGGATGTCAGAAAAAGTCGTGACGGTCATCGATCGATTCAGGGCGTTACACATGCTTACGGAAAACCGGTTTGAGAAAATCTCGCATCAACACCTGGGTACAGACCCCACAGAAGAGCTGCTCTTCTTTGACGCAGAAATCCATGGCGACACGGTGTTCATATCCTGCACAAAAGGCCTGTACGTTTACACCGACGGAAAATTCACCCGAATCCCGCTACAACTTCCGCTGAAGGAGCCTTTCATCTCCCGAACCTGCCCTGTCGACGCCAATACCCTCCTCGTTGTGATTGAGAAACACCTGCTTGAGTATGATCTCCGAACGCACAAACACCGGATTCTTATCAAGGATGAGCTCTTCTCACGGTACACACGACTCATTCTGGACAAAGAAGGCAACATATGGGTATCAAACGTCGATGGTAACGTATTCTTCATCCGTCGCCACCCTGTCGAACAACCCGCGCTCCATGTTCTCGAAGGCATCGTTGTCAATGACATTTTTGAAGACCGCGAAAATAACTTGTGGCTGAGCACCTACGGCGAAGGAGTCTGGCTAATACAATCCACCCGCGTACGCAATGTTCCGATAAAAGGCGATATCGTTTCTGACCTTACTATCGATCCCCAGACAGATCACATTCTCGTGGCTACAGTCAATTCCGGAATGAGGGAATTTAGCCAGAATGCCGGGCGATTTCTGTCGGAGGTATCAGAAAGCAGGATCAAGTCCGGGTTCGATGACAATATATTCCTCGGACCGCTAACCGATCCCGGGGATGGATCCCTGGTGTTGGCGGGTGGTTATACTGTGTTCAGGATTTCCGATGGGCGTATTGATTCCGTTGTTGCTCCGAATCCTGTTACC
>JAEZDW010000321.1 GCA_023417955.1 Bacteroidota bacterium | reverse complement strand
CGTGTTGACTGTCTATGCAGACCGCTACGTCCCCGTAGACAAAGTTTTGATTCCAGTTGGTGATCTAAAGCCGGTTAAAGGAACACCATTTGACTTTACAAATCCGACCCCAGTAGGTCAGCGTATCAATGAAGATCACGAGCAACTTAAGCTGGGTGGCGGCTACGACCATTGCTGGGTATTGAATGGACAGGAGTCTATGAAGACAGCTGCTTCGCTGTACGAACCTACGACGGGACGATATATCGAGGTGCTTACGACAGAACCTGGAATTCAGTTCTACTCAGGAAATTTCCTTGACGGATCAATCACTGGAAAAGGAGAAGTGAAATACACTCACCGTTACGGATTGTGTCTTGAAACAGAGCACTTCCCGGATTCTCCAAACCGGCCGGAGTATCCGTCAGTTGTGCTTAACCCTGGTGAAGTTTATAAAACGACGACCATCTACAGGTTCGGAACGCGATAATAACTTTTGGCCGACATTTGTCATCGCCTTGAATCCTTTTCGATGCAGGGCGATGACTTTTGTCATTAGAGAAAAAGTGTCATCGTGACAGCATATTCTTTGTCTTTCAAAAAGAGTGTGAGAGTTCGATTCAATTGCTATATTTCGCGGGTTTAACTATTGCCTACTACAACGCTATAACAAATGGGCTTAGCAACATTGGACATCATCGTCTTCGCCGCCTACTGTGTGTTGATCCTCGGGATCGGCCTCTGGGTTTCACGCGATAAGAAAGGTCATCAGAAGAGTGCAGAGGATTATTTCCTCGCCGGAAAATCGCTGCCCTGGTGGGCGATAGGAGCGTCACTCATTGCCGCGAATATTTCCGCAGAGCAGTTTATCGGGATGTCGGGTTCGGGATTCGCTATCGGACTGGCTATCGCATCATACGAGTGGATGGCAGCAATCACGTTACTCGTTGTCGGAAAGTTCTTCCTGCCAATCTTCATCAAGAAGGGGATTTACACTATCCCTGAATTTGTTGAAAAACGATTTAGTACGAACCTGAAGACGATACTTGCTGTCTTCTGGCTTGCATTATTTGTATTCGTTAACCTGACTTCGGTTCTTTATCTCGGTGCGCGCGCGCTCGATACAATTATCGGAAGCGGCGACAACAGCCTCATGATTACCTCCATCGTCGCTCTCGGCCTTTTCTCCGCGGCCTATTCGCTTTGGGGTGGTCTTTCTGCTGTTGCGTGGACCGACGTTGTGCAGGTCGTGTTGCTGATAATAGGTGGTTTGGTTACAACTTACCTTGCACTGGAACATGTTTCACCTTCAGGAAATGTTATTGACGGTTTTGCCCATATCATCGACAAAGCTCCGCAAAAGTTTTCGATGATTCTCGACAAAGGCGAGATCATAGATCCGAATGGCAAAGATGCGTGGTGGGATTTGCCTGGACTTGCAGTGCTGATCGGCGGGATGTGGGTGGCTAATCTTTACTACTGGGGATTCAACCAATATATCATTCAGAGAACGCTCGCAGCAAAGAGCCTTGCAGAATCACAAAAAGGGATTGTATTTGCGGCATTCCTCAAGCTCTTGTTGCCTTTGATTGTCGTTATTCCGGGTATCATCGCATTTGTCCTTAATTCCGACGATGCCGGGAACCTTACGCAAGCGTCACTTGATCCAAGTTTTATCAATCTCGATGGGTCCATTGCAAATGACAATGCGTGGCCCTGGCTGATTCAGAAGTTTGTGCCCGCAGGAGTGAAAGGACTTGTATTAGCAGCCCTTGCCGCGGCAATCGTTTCGTCGCTTGCGAGTATGCTGAATTCGACAGCCACGATATTTACCATGGATATCTATCGACCGTATATCAACAAGACAGCGACAGACAAACAAACTGTGACCGTTGGACGTCTTACCGCAGCCGTCGCTCTTGTCATTGCCATGGTGATCGCGCCTCAACTCGGTAACCTCGGACAGGCTTTTCAGTTTATACAGGAATACACAGGCGTATTTTCACCGGGTATCCTTGCGGTGTTCCTTGCGGGATTGTTCTATAAACGCGCCACTAACAAGGCCGCTATCTGGGGTGCAGTAATCTCAATTCCTATAGCTGTATATTTCAAAGTGGCTCCCAAAGGATGGTCAGATGCCCTAATCTTCGTTAATCTGCCCTTCCTGCACCAGATGATGATCACTGCGATTTTGACGTTCCTTGTCATCGTATTGCTTAGCAACATTCAGGGGAAAGGTAAAGACGATGAAGAAGGAATATCGCTTGTTCCGGGTCTGTTTAAGACACCTCCTGCATTCAATATCGGTGCGACGATTGTTATTTTGATTTGTATCGTCCTGTACTCCGTTTTCTGGTAAGGCATTTAACCAAACCCAAACCTCTGAAAGGATCCTCGTACGGGGATCCTTTCTTATTTCAAGGGGGGCTTGTATCCGCAGTTCGGAGGAGAATGCGCGCAGAGATTTAAGTGGCAAATCCGGTTAAAAATGATAAATTTACCTACCCTAACCGATTTGTCATGTTACTATCACGGCTTTGCAGTACACTGGGGGGGTGCTTTATCGTTTTCGCGAGTGTCGCCGCATTCGCGCAAATCCCCAAAATCGTAATCGACTCCAAGGGGCATTCCGCCCGGATAAACAATATCCATTACTCAAAGGACGGTCAACAGCTCGTCACTATTTCGGAAGATAAGACCATCAAGATATGGGACGTCGAATCCGGTAAAATGGTTAAGAAATTTGAATCGCAGATCGGCCAGGGGCCGGAAGGTATGTTCTATGCGTCTGCTCTGTCACCTGATGGCACCTTTTTGGCGGTAGCAGGTTACAAGGTAAATTCCGAAAAGGAGAATTACATCATTGTACTAGACCTCGTCAAAGGAACGCAGGTTTCGACAGCAGTGGGTCACACAGATGTAATAAATTCACTTAGCTTCAGTGGCAACGGAAAGTATCTTGCAAGCGGAGCCGCCGATCAATCTGTCCGGGTATGGAAGGTAGGTGGAAATGCTGAATTGACGATGGCTGTGTCGCTTCAGGTGCAGGGCATCGTGTCGTCATTGTCGTTTAATCCGCGCACGCAAGATCTGGCTGTTGCTTTTGAAGAAAGAGATATCGTAGTATTTCCGCTCGCAGGCCTGGATCAGGGGGTAACGCGGTTTCCGCCCCGCGTATTTAAACATCACAGAGGTCCTGTAGAAAAAGTTCTTTATTCTCCTGATGGATCTTTTCTGGCAAGCTCAAGCCTCGACAACGAACTCCTTTTGTGGAAAGCAGACGGATCGATAGCTAAAGACTTCGGTAAGATGAGTGATCCGGTTTACGCGCTTGCATTTTCCGCAGACTCCAAAATACTCGTCGGTCTCAATATCCGCGGCAATGGAACAAGTTGGTCCATCCCGTCAGGTAATAAGTTTTCGGATTTCAAGGGGCATGATAACACCGTTTTCTGCGCCGCGTTTTCGCCTTCAATGACAAACTACGTTGTTGCATCGGCGGGAGGTGTTAACAACGAAATACTACTATGGAATCCGATCAACGGTATGGCTATTCAGAAGATTAAGGGTAAGGGGAGTGCAGTTCATTCAATCGCTTTTGGTGACGGACTGGAACTTTATGTTAGCCAGGAAATGAAATCAGGATCCAAGCCGGCGTATGGAGCGAGATTCGACTTTGCATCGCTTACCATGAACAGAAATGTGTCCGGAGCTTCGATACCCTCACGGAAAATGCCCAAAGAAGTTGTACAAACCGGAGAGAACCAATTGTCATTAGGACGCGGAAAGGGTATTCAGACCGATCCCAACGAGGATGGTCGTATCCTGGATTTCCTCGTCATGCAGGACGGCAACATCGTTGTGGCTAGTGATTTCTCTTTAAAAATGTTCAGCAGAGACGGGCTTCCGGTTAAGGAGTTTGTCGGTCACTTTGGCGCAGTTCGAACAATTTCAGTCAGCAACGACGGCGTTTACCTTGCTTCGGGTGGCGAAGATCAGACTATTATTCTTTGGAAGCTTTCCGACACCGGAAATGCGCCGACACTTCGGCAGGCGTTTGACGGCCCGGAGTGGGCAGAGTTTTTTTCAGCCCTCCCATATGACTCACTTACCTACGTACCGACTCGCAAGGCGTGGCAGGATGTTATCGATCGCCTTAAGAAAGATGGCGTAAAGGCGGTTCGAAATGTGGAGGAAGTTTACCGCGGCCTTGCAGAGATGGTGATTCCTTTTGCTACACTTTTCGTAGCTGAAGACAAAGAGTGGGTATGCTGGACGCCCCACGGATACTTTGGCTGCTCCTCTGAAGGCAGTCAGTATTTTGGTTGGCATATCAATCGCGGAATCAACAGGCTTGCTGACTACTATGCCGCAGAGCAATTTTTTGAAATTCTCTTCAGGCCAAAAGAGGTCGCGAAAAGCATTCAAGAGGGCAGACGTGTTGAAGATATCTTGCGTGAATCCGGCGAGCGGATCTTTGATCTTAGTAAACTGCATCGCCCTCCGGCCGCGTTTTTTGATACACGTGTCATCAGTCGTTCGACCGATCTGCTAAAGTTTGACAAAGGCAAGATTTATACGCAGGCGAAACAGCTACCGCTCATTGTAGAAGTTTACGACGGCGGAGGCGGTATCAAGGAAGTTAACATCTACCAGAATGACAAGCTTATCATCACGGACAATTCCATCAAAACCAAAGGCGAGGGCGACAAAGTCACCCGTACCTATGAAGTGGAAATGGTTAACGAGGTGAATGAATTCAAGGTTGTCGTGATAAATTATCAGAAAATTGAATCGAGGCCGGATGTACTGACCGTTGAATACAAAGGTGAAATACTCGTTACGTCGACATTGCATGTTTTGGCTATCGGTATCAATAAGTATCAGAATGAAAATTATAATCTGAATTATGCACAGCCTGATGCGCGTGCATTTGTCAGCAAACTTGGTGAGCGGGGTAAGAGGCTTTTCCGGAACATTAACAAGATTGAAATCTATGACGAGGATGCCACTCGTGACAACATAATGATGGCGTTCAAAACGATGGCGTCGTATGCCCGCCCGGAAGATGTTTTTCTGTTTTATTACGCCGGGCACGGTACCCTCGATGAAGACCACAGCGAAGAATTCTACCTTGTTCCGACGAATGTAACTCGCCTCTATGGTGACTCGGAGCAGCTAATGCAAAAAGGAATATCCGCGTCCGATTTGCGACAAATGTTGACACAGGTGAAGAGTCAGAAACAGGTAATTCTCATGGATGCATGTCATTCGGGAGGCGCGGTTAAAAGCATGTCCGTACGTTCTGCAGCGAGTGATGAAAAAGCAATCTTCCAACTTGCACGCAGTGCGGGAGTTGTAATCATAGCGTCAAGCGGAACAAAACAATTTGCCACCGAATTTGAGGAGTTGAAACATGGTGTCTTTACTTACGCCCTGCTTGAGGCTCTTGATGGCAAAGCCGACAACGGTGACAAGAAAATAACGGTCAACGAATTAAACTCGTATATGGATAACCGCGTGCCGGAGCTGACCAAGAAGTACGGAGGAAAGACGCAGCACCCGGTTGTGCATATCACCGGTAACGACTTTCCGATATCTGTACTTGACTGACGGATTTTTTGAACATCCGGCGCGCATTGCGTGGATTGGCGTGCAAGCTTTTTTATCTTCAACCAAGAGACCTGAAAAGAAATGAACCGAATTGATCGGCTGTCCGCTATACTGATTCAGCTGCAAACAAAACGCGTCGTAAAGGCTGAAGAAATCGCAGAGCGTTTTGAGATAAGCCTCCGCACCGTTTACCGTGACGTGAAAGCGTTAATGGAAGCTGGCGTTCCTATCGGATCCGAAGCAGGAAAAGGCTATTTCATCGTTGATGGATACCATTTGCCTCCGGTGATGTTTACGCAGACAGAGGCAAGTGCCCTGATGGTTGCCGCAAAGCTTGTAGAGAAGATGACCGACCGCTCAGTACGGGAGTCATTTGAATCAGCTTTGACTAAAATCCGGGCAGTGCTTAATGAGCGTGAGAAGGATCATCTGGAAACGCTCCAGGAGCAGATCGAAGTGTGGCAGGGTCCTAAGCACGAAACAAGTTTCCCCGATAATTTTATCAATGATATTCAAAAAGCAGTTGTGTCGCGGGAAGTACTTTGTCTGGATTACTTTTCAAATTACAACGGCGAGGTCACCAAACGCGAAGTTGAACCGATTGGCTTGTTCTTCTATGGCGGAGCGTGGCACCTGATCGCGTGGTGTCGCCTGCGTGCAGGTTATCGCGACTTCCGGGTCGATCGGATTCAGCGCCTCACAAATACGGGTGAAAACTACGACATCCGAAACCTGATTACACTGAAGGAATATATTGCTACCGTTGTGCAGTCGAACCGCGAGATGATTAAAGTCGTCGTGCGTTTTGAAAAAGGCGCAGCGCGATACATCGGTAGTTCAAAGTATGCATACGGGTTCATCTCAGAGGAAGAAATTGAGGGCCATGTTCGTATGACATTCCTGACTTGTTATATCAAAGGCATTACGCGTTGGTTGCTTATGTTTGGCAACACCATTGAAATCGAATCACCGGTGCTTGTTCGTGAGGCCATGATCAACCTGACGGAGGAGCTGGCTGAGCATTACCTCCAGGTAGCGACAGCCCACTGATATTCCATTCCATTACCCAGCGTTCTGAAACCACGTCAAACGTAGCTGAAGAACCAGTGTTTGCCTCGTGATTTAATTCGGTTATACCACCAGCATAGAGGAAACAAAACGAGTACGATACCCATCCAGGCGAGGTGTACTAAAGGTAGCGAAATGCCGTTCCCGGGTGTGATCCCGCCGAAGGTGGCAGTCGCGCGGAAATCGATCGCTGACCACGAAGTACCAGTCTGGTTCATAAAAATCACAAGAGCCACGATGTGAATTAGGAAGAAGTGGACGATGTAAAAGAAAAGTGGTACACGTCCAATCGTCTGCAGTGGATTAAACACCTTCGTTTTGATTTTATCCAGCACGGCAAGCGTTATGAATACAGGTCCCAAGGTCATTAGAATATAAAGCAGCGACGGTGGGTATTTCTCGCAATTGAGGAAGCTTAGTAGTGTAAAGGTGAAATTTTGCTGAACTTCCCATCCGTGCGGATCGCCGTAAAAATTCGTAAACCGAAGGATGACGAATAGAACAACCATTGCGCATCCGGTAATGAACAAGTAGGGTTGCCGCAGTTTTTCGAAGTCAGCCGTAAACCACTTTCCAAGAACGTAACCCAGCATAAACACGCCAAGCCACGGTACCAAAGGATACATGACTATGATGCCTGAATTTGCCAGGGGGATATAGCCGGGCTTGAAAAGTAGTGTGAAAGGAGCATACAATGGATGTGACTCGTTGACACTAAATGGGTCGAGCGCATTGTGACCGAAGAGGATTATCAATGATATTACGAGTATAAATTTCTCATCGAATCTGATTAAAGCAGCGAGTACGATCATTGAAGCGCCAATCGCCCATATCACCTGAAAGAAAATCAGATCAAAGTACCAGTTGAATGTAAAGCTGAAACGCATTACGACGACTTCCAGCACCAGGAGCCAGAGGCCCCGCGTAAGCAGGAATGTCCTCAATGCAGCGGGCGATTTGCGCTTCGAACTGATTCGGCTTGCTATTCCCGCGAGCAACACAAAGGCAGGCGCACAAAAATGGGTGATCCATCGTGTGAAGAAAAGAACCGGAGTCGTCTTGGAAAGCTCAGTCGGCTCGTAGAGAAG
>JAEZDW010000251.1 GCA_023417955.1 Bacteroidota bacterium | reverse complement strand
GTATGAAAGCATCGGCTGGAGTAACGGAAACTTCTCAATAATCAATGATGTCACCGGATGCAAAACCGAAAATCACTGGGGGCTTATCAATCTGAATAATCAAAAAGTTACCGCGGTTGAATACGAGGAGCTGTACCCTGCAGGTGGTGACATTATGATCGCCCGCAAACGAACTCCCAACACCGCTCTCGTTCGGACCGGCGCGATAACTCTCACAGGCAAAGAGGTTATACCTTTCATTTACGATGGCATTACTATCGATTCATTCCGTGCCATCGTTTTTACAAAGATTGGAAATCAATATCGATTTGGTCTGATCGACCTGTCTAACAAGACGATCATTCCTCAGCAGTACCAGGAAATTAAATCCATAGGAACATTGCGCTATGCGGTGCGCAACTTCGAAGGAAAAATGGCCGTGTTCACGGAAGATGGAAAACAAATGAGTTCTTTTTCCATTGATAGCATTTCCGCATTTCAGTCAGGTTTCGCTGTCGTATTCGAAGGCAAATACCAGGGTCTGATTGATCGCAATGGTTCCGTGCGACTACCAGCCAGATTCCGTGAAATTATTATTGAAAACGAGCGCTCTATCAGAGCACGCGAACCCGATAAGTGGATGATTCTCTCCGGTGATAACGCGCAAATCAAGGAACTGGGTGCAGACTCGCTCGACGTTATTGATCAGGCGCGCTACAAGGTGAATATCTCCGGGCAGGTTCAGCTGACTGATGATGCGTTTGCACCCGTCGTGCAGGGTGTCTTTAATGATATCGGTCCCTTCGTCAAAGGCAAGGCCAGGTACACGATACGGCGGCTATCCGGCGTCATCCAGGCTGATGGTACCGTGGTGGTGCCGGCGCTTTATCGCGAAGTGAACGTCGGATCGAATTTTATTCTGGCGAACTCCGGCTACGGTGAACGCAATGCGTGGATTCTTTTCGACTCTACAGGCGCCAGAAAGACATCACGCGTTTACGATGAGATGAAACCCTTGTCGCCCGGCCTGTTTGTTGTGCGCGCGAAAGGCCATTACGGCCTGGTCGACCTCAACGGCAAAGAGGTAGCCCGTCCGATATATGATTCGATTACTGCGCGCAAAGGCGAATATGTGACCGTCAAATTTCAAGGTTTATATGGAGTCATTGATTTGGAAGAACGTTGGATTGTAACGCCGCGGCCACATCAGGTGCAGCTTCTTTCAACTGAGCGGTTTCTTGAATACACACCCTCTAATACAAATCTGCGTGCGCGAAACGGCAGCCTCATCTATTTTACAACGAACAGGCTGGAGGTTAAAGACGACCATTTGATTGAGCACCTCTCGTCGGGCAATCTCTGGAAAATTGACTTCGACGGTGTCATCGTGGATCGGCAAGTGTTATCCGATCAGTCAATCGAGGTGATCTTCCCTGAAACAGAAGGCTTACGCGCTGTGAAAAGGAACGGAAGATATGGATTTGTCGACTCGAAGGGACGCTTGCGTATAGCCAACCGTTATGAGGCGGTCCGGCCATTCAGCGAAGGACTTGCTCCTGTTCAGATTCTCGGCAAGTGGGGCTTTATCAACATGCAGGACAACGTTGCTATTCAGCCCGTATATGAACGTGTATGGGATTTTCAGAACGGTCGTGCACTCGTCACGCAGAAGGGCCTTTATGGTCTTGTGGATACCAACGGAAAACTGGTTTTGCCGGTGCGTCATGAGTCAATCGAGATCCTGTCGACCGGGAACATGCTCATTCGACTTAATGGTCTTGTTGGTCTTACGGATCCTTCAGGAAAGGTCCTTGTAACCCCGCGGTATTCGGCGCTGACAGACACGGGCTCCGGTTATGTTATCGTCAGCAAGGATGGGAAGTTTGGCGTTGTGACGACACAGGGTGTGAGTACCATTCCAATTGTGTATGATTTGATTCGTTATGACCCGTACCATAACCAGTTTCTTGCATTAAAGAAGTCCGCGTGGACGCAGCTCACGCCGTAAGGAGGGTTTGATTGCTTTCTGGCGACCAATTCAGGGGTGTGGGCTAAATTTTTTCCGGGTGATTGAGATCAGAATTTAGCCTCAATTTTTAGCTTGTTTTGCTGTGGTTCGTTTGCGGAACCTGTATGCAACTTATTAGGATGTTGTATGCAACTTATATTGATGTATATGCAACTCCGCGATTGCTGTATGCAACTGGCTTCGCAATCCTTTTGCGCAAGCCGTTGCGTGTAGTAACACCGATGTGTGGGATTTGTAGATTTCTGAAAAAATGTTTAAGGGATGTTTTTTTTTTCGCACAGAAAACACGGAAAACACAGAAAAAGCACAGAAGAGGAACCTGGAACGCGTGTTTGGAAATGCGCATTTGTTCGTTGTGTTGCGTCTTTAGTTTCAAGCTGCGAGCAAGTTGATTTCTGCTAACTTAAATGTCCATGGTTCTGAATAATGGTAGTTTGTTTTAACCACAATGCCGCAAGGAACTACCTCAATTATAAATTATAAATTTGAGTCCACTCCGAAAACCCCCTACTAAACAGGTCGACGTTTAAAACGGATTGATGCATTGACTATATTTAGTCC
>JAEZDW010000242.1 GCA_023417955.1 Bacteroidota bacterium | reverse complement strand
GTTAGATTAAACAAATTGGATTGAAAAGATAGAAACTTTCCGGAATAGGGCAAAAATTTTTTTTAATATTTCTTGCCACAACAAGAATTTCTTCACCTATTTGCCCGAAGAATAAGCTATTTCCTGTTTTATGGCAGTCGATAAAAAGCGAGTGATCAAGAGTCTTGAGAACCTCACGGATGATCTGAAAGATTTACTGCGTGAGCAGTATCCCAACGGGTATGAAGGAAGTATTACCCGGATCACGAATGCCAAAAGGGAACCCATTTTTGTCTTTCCGCTCGAAACCGCCGATGCAACCTACCTGATCAAAGTACCCGCTACCAAGAACAGTGAGGGTGAATACGACGTGGAGTCCAAACCCGAAGATGAATTTGACAACAGCGACGATTCAGAGGACGGCATCACCACGGGAAGTTATGACTCGGACGACGATTACGACGAAGATGGCGGGGGCAAGAGCCGTGAAGCAAGCTATGACCCCGACTTCGACAGTTGACAGCGTCAAAGCTCTTCCGATGTAAAGGTGTTCCCAAGGACACCTTTCTTGTTTCTACCGGTCGCTAAACTTTCCCGGTTTATTCTGAGTTTATTTGAAGTATTATAATGTCACTTCTTATTCCGTGAGTTTAACCGTATCCAACGACGCCCTGCTTGATGAGCTAAGTCCGAAAGAATATATCATCATAAAACGGGCAAGAGTTAATAACCTTAAGAATCTCAGTGTAGCGATCCCACGAAACAAACTTGTGGTCGTAACCGGTTTGTCCGGTTCGGGAAAATCTTCGCTCGCTTTCGACACGTTGTTTGCCGAAGGACAACGTATGTATGTGGAAAGCCTGAGCTCCTACGCCCGCCAATTCCTGGGACGCATGGAAAAGCCGGAGGTCGACTATATCAAGGGTGTCTCACCTGCGATCGCCATCGAACAACGGGTCAATACACGCAATCCCAGGTCAACGGTTGGAACGACAACAGAGGTTTATGATTATCTGAAACTCCTGTTTGCGCGTATCGGGAAAACGTATTCGCCAATAAGTGGTAAAGAAGTGACACGCGATACGGTTACATCTGTGGTCGACCGCGTCAATACACTCCCTGGCGGATCCAGAATTATGGTTGCGTGCCCGCTGCACGTGAGGAAGGGCCGTAAACTCGTCGAAGAACTGAACCTCCTGCTCAGTAAAGGATTCGCACGGATCCTCATCGACGGGGAAGTTCGCTTTATAGAGGAGATGCTTCAGGAAACCGAAGCAAAGAAGAAGAAGAAATCTCCGAAAATTGAAGGCACAATCGAAATTCTCATAGACCGGTCCACCGTAAATCCGGAGGACGAGGATGCAGTGTTCCGACTTAGTGATTCGGTACAAACAGCATTCTTCGAAGGGGATGGTGATTGTGTGGTCTACCCGGAACACGGCTCAAAGCTCCATTTTACTGATCGGTTCGAACTCGATGGAATGAAGTTTACAGAACCTTCGGTAAACTTCTTCAGCTTCAACAATCCTTACGGAGCGTGTCAGACCTGTGAAGGGTTTGGTAAAGTTTTGGGAATCGATGAAGATCTGGTCATACCTGACAAGTCGCTTTCTGTCTACGAAGGTGCAATCGCCCCCTGGCGGAGCGAGACCATGGGTGAATGGCTCAAACCACTTCTGAAAAACGGAATCAAATTCGACTTTCCTATTCATCGCCCATACAATGAGCTGACGCAAAAAGAGCAACAGCTTCTGTGGGAAGGCAATGAATATTTCGACGGCATAAATGACTTCTTCCATTACCTGGAATCAAAACTTCACAAAATCCAGTATCGTGTTTTGTTGTCGCGTTATCGTGGTCGAACAAACTGCCCGGATTGTAAAGGGACACGACTCCGGAAGGATGCGCAGTTTGTAAAGATTGCCGATACGTCAATAACGGACCTGGTGTTGCTTCCCATTGAAGAGGCGTTGGAGTTTTTCGAAAAGCTTAAACTTTCAGCATTTGAAAAGAAGGTATCAGAACGGATTATTACGGAAATTAAATCACGGCTTGCATACCTCGCGAAAGTCGGCCTCGGTTACCTCAACCTGAATCGGTTGACGTCAACGCTTTCGGGCGGCGAATACCAGCGTATTAAACTGGCGACTTCGCTCGGAAGTGCGTTGGTTGGATCTATGTATATCCTCGATGAACCCAGTATCGGCCTTCATCCCCGTGATACCGAAAGAATGGTAAGCGTGTTGAAGTCGCTGCGCGATCTTGGCAATACCGTAATTGTGGTTGAACACGAGGAAGAAATTATGCGGGCTGCGGATCAAATCATTGACATCGGCCCGGACGCAGGCAGCCATGGCGGTGAACTCGTCTTTCAGGGCACTATTCGCGACATGAACGGCAAGATTCGTTCACATACATCCGACTACCTTACGGGACGTGAAACGATTCCCGTTCCGGCACGGCGTCGAAAGTGGCGCGACTCTATGATTGTTGCCGGCGCGCGTGAAAACAATCTGAAGAACCTTACGGTAAAATTTCCATTAGGTGTGCTTACCGTTGTTACCGGTGTGAGTGGTTCCGGGAAATCCACCCTGATCAGGAAGGTTCTCTACCCGGCGATCGGAAGGCTCTCGGGTTCCGTGACGGAATCACCGGGACGCTACGACAAGCTGGAAGGCGATTTTCAAAAGATCACACAGGTTGAATTTGTTGACCAGAATCCGATCGGAAAATCGTCGCGTTCGAATCCGGTAAGCTATGTCAAGGCATACGACGTAATCCGAAACCTCTACGCTGATCAGCCCCTCTCGAAGCAACGCGGGTATAAGCCGTCGCATTTCTCCTTTAACGTGGAGGGCGGACGTTGTGAAACGTGCGAAGGGGAAGGCGAAATTCGCGTTGAGATGCAATTTATGGCTGACATCTTCCTGCGCTGCGAAAGCTGTAATGGAAAACGGTTCAAGAATGAAGTTCTCGAGGTTGAATACAACGGCAAGAACATCGCCGACGTACTTGACATGACCATCGAAGAAGCACTTGACTTCTTCCGTGAGCGAAAGGGTGTCCTCGACAAGATTCAACCACTCGTTGACGTCGGACTAGGCTACGTGCGAATGGGGCAGTCATCGAACAGCCTGAGCGGTGGTGAAGCGCAACGCGTTAAGCTTGCGTCGTTCCTCGGCAGAAACTCTCCTGATGGTAACATCCTTTTCATCTTTGACGAACCGACAACCGGACTTCACTTCCACGACATATCAAAACTCTTGAAAGCAATCAATGCACTCGTGGATCAGGGGCATACCGTCATCGTTATTGAGCACAACCTTGAAGTGATCAAGTGCGCAGACTGGATTATTGACCTTGGCCCTGAAGGAGGTGAAAAGAACGGAGGCCGACTCATGTTTGAAGGCACGCCCGAAGACATGGTCAAAAAAGGCAAAGGGTATACTGCCGACTTCCTTCGGACGAAAATCTGATGAATGACGACTGCTACTTTGCTATCTTCTCGAATGAAGCGCCGATCCCTTTGATAAGTGAAGAACTGAACCCCTGATGTTCCATTTCGTTGAGGCCCACAATTGTGCATCCTTTCGGCGTAGTGACTTTGTCGATCTCTTCTTCGGGATGGCGGTTCAGTTTCAGCAGTAGTTCGGCGGCACCTTTTACGGTTTGTGCAGCGATGAGGTTAGCTGTCTTCGCATCAAAGCCGATTTCGATTCCGCCCTGCGTGGATGCGCGTATAAAACGCAACGCATAAGCAATTCCACAGGCGCCCAGTACAGTTGCGGCATCCATAAGTTTTTCATCGATCGCTATGCTCACACCCAATTGGCTGAAGAGTTCTGTCACATAATCAATTTGCTCCTGCGTTGCTCCCGACTGGCAAAGGCATGTAACCGATTCCCTTATAGCAATCGCCGTATTAGGCATTGCTCGAAAAATCGGAATCCCTGCACCAACCATTTTTGAAAGATCTTCAAGTAGTACACCGGTGACAACACTGATAATGACGTGACGCGCGGGATCAAAACTTTTTTTAAGGCCTTCAAGAATTTCGGCAACGTTGTATGGCTTCAGCGCAACAAGAATAACGTCGCTGTTAGCTACGGCCTCGTGGTTATCACGGGTGATGTGAATACCGAGAGTCTTCAATGGCAGCAGCGGATCCAGATTTCGTCTGGTCACGGTAATTGAACCTGCTTCGACAAAATTGCTTTTGATGAGACCTTCGGCAATGGCGGCACCAAGGTTTCCTCCGCCGATTATGGCAATGCGACTATTCTTCATACGAGAACACGGTATAACCTGTGAAATTAAAATACTTTTTCAGCACTTCGCGAAACAATCAAAAGTTTGTTAAAAATCTCGATTAATCACCTTACCGTTGTTAGGTTAAGTTCCGGTTGATACTTTAGCTTTGCGCTGTGTAAAAAAGTTACTCCTACACGTATGACACATCACGACATTCTGGAACTGACCCGATCAAGAAACCCCCATGAGCCCGAGTTCCTGCAGGCTGCAGAGGAAGTTATTGAATCCGTTCTGCCGGTTCTCGAAAGGAATCCGTCATTCCTGAAGATGCGGCTTCTGGATCGCATGCTCGAACCTGAACGTTTGGTCTCATTCCGGGTAACCTGGGTCGATGATAAGGGCAATGTCCAGATCAATCGCGGATACCGGGTTCAAATGAACGGAGCAATTGGTCCTTACAAGGGCGGGCTCCGTTTTCACCCTTCGGTCAATCAAAGTGTGCTCAAGTTTCTCGCATTCGAGCAGACTTTCAAGAACGCACTTACAGGTATTCCAATGGGTGGTGGAAAGGGTGGTAGCGATTTCGATCCAAAGGGAAAATCCGAAGATGAAATTATGAGGTTTTGCCAGGCATTTATGCTTGAACTATTCCGACACATAGGCCACCGGTTAGACGTACCTGCCGGCGACATCGGAGTTGGCGGTCGCGAAATCGGATACATGTTCGGTGCATACAAAAAGATTCAGAATGAATTCACCGGAGTACTCACCGGCAAAGGTTTCGGCTGGGGTGGAAGTCTCATACGCACTGAGGCTACCGGATATGGATTGATTTACTTTGCGGAGTATATGCTTCAGGAGAAAAAACAATCGCTGAAAGACAAGGTGTGCCTGGTATCAGGGTCCGGAAACGTTGCGCAGTACGCCATCGAGAAACTTCTGCAGCTGGGCGCAAAGGTTGTGACTGCGTCTGATTCAGACGGATTCGTTTACGACGAGGAAGGGTTCAACACTACGAAGCTTGAATTCCTTAAAGACCTGAAGAATAGTCGGCGCGGCAGGATACGTGAATATGCTGACAGATTTCCGGGAGTAACGTATACACCGGTAGACAGCGATGCAGACTCTAATCCGCTTTGGAGTATCAAAGCTGATTGTGCATTTCCGTGCGCAACGCAGAACGAGGTTAGTGAGAAGGATGCGAATAATCTTGTGCGGAATGGTGTACTTCTGCTCGCCGAAGGGGCCAACATGCCGACGACCATTGAAGGTATCAACGTACTGATTGATAATGGAGTGATGTATTCGCCAGGCAAGGCGTCCAATGCGGGTGGCGTTGCAACGTCAGGACTTGAAATGACGCAGAACTTTATGGGTTCGCATTGGCCGATGCAAGAGGTCGACAGGAGGCTGCATGGCATCATGAAAGATATTCATGAGACCTCATTGGCTGCGGCAACGGAATATGGGAAACCCGGGAACTACCTTGTGGGAGCAAACATTGCGGGATTCCTCCGTGTCGCAAAAGCGATGCAGGCCCAGGGTATCATCTGATGATCCTCTCTAAATTGCCGGATTGTTTTTTTATGGGAGTCCGGTTTTTACTTTTGTAGCCGCTTCAAAGCGGGCACTATTGGATTTAAGGCTTCAGACATCTTATAAACAAATTCTCGGGATGGCACTGCCAATCTCTCTGGCTATGCTGGTCCCGCAGGTGAATTTTATCACCAACAACATCTTCCTTGGCCGACTTGGTGAACAGGAACTGGCGAGTGCCGGCATCACGGGGGTCTACTATCTGATTTTTGCAGTTATCGGCAACGGTCTCAACAATGGAGTTCAGGCGTTGATAGCAAGGCGTGCCGGACAAAATCTGCCAAAAGAGATCGGAAGGCTTTTCTTTCACGCGGTTTGGATTGCGTTGACGATCGCGTCATTGGGAATTACGATTACGTACACGTTTGCACCGTCTGTATTGAGGGCGGTTCTTCATAACCCGGCTATCGCGGAACAGGTCATTGACTTTCTTCTCATCCGTATTTGGGGTCTTCCGCTGTTGTATCTGTATATCATGCGCAATGCGCTGCTGGTGGGAACAAATAACACACGCCTTCTTGTGTGGGGAACGCTTAGCGAGGCCGTTGTAAACATCGTCCTCGACTACGGACTGATTTATGGCAATTTAGGACTGCCAGAACTTGGTTTCAACGGAGCAGCGTATGCGTCAATCATAGCAGAAGGTACCGGGCTTGTGGTAATTTATGCGGTGATTCACATCAGGAAATTGCATCGCTCCTTTGCTTTCTTCGAAGAAACCCGGGTTACATGGAGTACATTCAAAACTATACTCGTCTTTTCTTCCCCGTTAATCGTCCAATACTCCATCAGCATCGCGAGTTGGGAGTATTTCTATATTTTGATCGAGCACCACGGTGAGCGGGCGCTGGCTGTTTCCAATTCGATGCGCAACATCTTCGGATTGTTTGGAATTTTTTCATGGGCGTTTGCAGCAACGGCCAACACGATGGTGAGTAACGTGATCGGTCAGGATCGCCGTGACGAGGTCTTACCGCTCGTACGGAAGATTGCAAAGCTAAGCACCGGAATAAGTCTTTGTATATTCTGCCTTTTGAACCTTGTCCCCGCGTGGTTCCTGTCCTTCTATGGACAGGGAGATGAGTTCAATCAATATGGCGTGCCTGTTGTGCGTGTTGTATCGGTCGGGCTACTCTCCATGTCTTTCGGAACGGTATGGCTAAACGCAGTCACAGGTACAGCAAATACCCGTGTAAATCTTATGATTGAAGCGATAACTCTCGTGATCTACTGTCTTTATGTGTACTTCGTGTTGGAGCATTTTCAGATGCCGATCACATGGGGTTGGGCATCGGAATGGATCTACTGGCTAAGCATCTTCATCCTGGCCTACGGGTATATGCGTTCCGGCAGGTGGAAATCTAAAACGATCTAGTACTATAGCCCAGGGCTCCCGTTCGTCTGCGAACTGCCTGATGCTTTTCGACCGTAGAAGTAGAAGAAAGTATCCTTTCCTACATTCTTTTCACTCAGTGTATAAAAACCGGATTGGTCGCGTGCCCAGGTAAGCGCCTCGCCCTGAGGTTCGAGTTCATAGGGAACTTCAGAGAATTCTGATTTTAAAATCTCCTTTATGGGTTTCGCGGTGTCGCTGCTCCAGTAGTAGATGTGCTCGTAATTCTTTAGCAGGATACTCTTTCCATCAGGGGAAACATCACCGCCAACGAGTTGCGTTAGTGGAAGTGAGAAGAGCTTTTTCGCTATAAGTGTGTCAGCAGTCTGTGCAGGGTTTTCAAGTTCATAGATCCAAACCGGCTCTTCCCGCTTGGAAAATATGTACAATGCATTGGTGGCAGGGTCGATGAGCAGAGTCTCAGTATCCTTACGCCGGTCCTCAAGTGAGAAAACGATCGTGTCGAACGAAGAAACTTTGATTTCGGCCTCTTCGCCTAAGACAGGTTCTTCAAAACGATAGATCATCTTATACTGAAAACGCGCTTCGTTGTCACCAATTTCGCCAACGTATAAATAGTGTTTTCCGGGCTCAGGTCCGGGCCCTATTGTGATGTCCTCCCAATCGCGATTTTCTATGCCTTCGAGCCGGCACGTTAGAACGATTTCAAGTGATTTATTGATGAGGTACACCTCAGGCTCGCCGCCGCTGTCGTTGTGAACCCAGAACAGTCCGGGATTGGTGACGCTGGCTGCAATTCCCGAAATTTCCGACAGTCTTTTTTCTTTCAGGAGAGTCAGCGGTGCTGCTTTTTCAAAATCGTTAGTTGGATTTTGGACGGTTACTTTTGAACAACCTGACAGTGCCAGTAAAAGGACCATCCCGCAAATAGAAATTTTCATCATGGCGCGCGAATAAAGGTATTTTTCGCGGATTGGAAAACTTAATGTAAACAAAGAAAATTGATTTCGGGATTTAAACGGTTTGCGCTGGCAGAAGTTGGCCTTCCGTACGGCAATTCTTCAGAACTTTTGACTCTTGACAAACTGAACGCTGCCGCCTTCCTGATTAGCAGCTATCTTGCCTTCCTTAACCAA
>JAEZDW010000101.1 GCA_023417955.1 Bacteroidota bacterium | reverse complement strand
GCCGCAAGCAAGGCGTTCCCGGAAGTGTGCAACAAGGCACCGATTCCTACACGCGACGGGGGAAGTATTCCAATCGTCGCATTATTCAAAAAGGAACTTGGTCTTGATACGGTACTTATGGGATTTGGTCTCGACAGCGATGCTATACACTCTCCGAATGAACATTTCGGAGTTAAGAACTTTCTGCTCGGTATAGAGACAATTGTCTCGTTTTACCAGCATTACGCGCCTGCAAGTAAATAATCAGATCTGCGTTCCAACGGACCAGAAGTTACCATCAGGGTCGGTGAATGACCCTCGCGTATCGGGGTCTCCCGGTTTATTCACGGGTGCCTCAATGGTTGTGCATCCGTTATCAATGGCGCGCTGATAGGATTGATGCGCGTCTTTGACATAAACATGCAGCATCAACTTATGCGGTGGATAATTCTCAGTTCCCTCGGCGAGCATGATTACGGAGTCGTCGATCATCATCTCCGCATGCATAACCTTTCCGTTGTCATTGTCATAACGGCGAAGTTCTTTTGCATCGAAAACGTTTTTCATAAGCTCCATGAACCTGGACGCGTCTTTCACAATAAAATAGGGTGACAATGAATTGTAACCTGATGGTTTGAATGGTTTGCTCATAATAGTCAGTTGAGATTGATTTTAAAAAAGGGTTAATGTACCGCCTTTTCGAAATTTTGAGAGATCAATAGGTGGCATTTGCTTATCGTTAAAATGTTTTCGTTTCGCGGTACGGAATAGCTGATGAATGACCTCAGCATAGTTCCCTTCTCCGCTCATCCGCGTTCCGAAACGCGAATCGTTTACTTGCCCTCCGTGAAGTGCACAAATCTGATTCCACACCTTGTCAAAGCGATCGGGAAAATTCTTTCTGAGCCAGTCCTCGAATATTGCTCCAATAGCCCCATTAAGTCGAACCACGGTCATTCCGACGTTACATGCACCGTGTTCAGAAGCCGCTTTGGCTATTGACGGAATTTCATAATGATTGAGGCCTGGAATTATAGGAGCATTCATAACGCCGACCGGAATTCCGTTCTTTGCAAGCGCCTCAACGACGGCCAGCCTTTTTCCTGCGCTTGCCGTTCTGGGTTCCATCCTACTGCGAAGTTTTTCGTCAAGCGTTGTAATCGAAATGTAAACGTGAACTAGGTTATCCTTAGCAAGATCCTGCAGGATATCAATGTCACGTGTGATCAAACCGTTTTTGGTTATCATGCCAACGGGATGCCTATAGTTTGCAAAGACCTGCAGGATTCCGCGCGTCAATTTATACTCACGCTCAAGAGGTTGATAACAATCCGTATTTCCTGACACGCTTATAGGCACCGCCTCCCATCCCGGACGGAGGATAAACTTTTCCACTAGTGCAGGGGCATCCTTCTTTACGATGATTTTGCTTTCGAAGTCGAGTCCTGCACTGAATCCCCAGTATTCATGTGTGTTGCGAGCGTAACAATAAATGCAACCGTGCTCGCATCCCTGGTATGGATTCGTTGAATACATCATGCCGAGATCAGGGCTTGTTACCTTGTTCACAATCGTCTTAGACGATTCGAGGAACACCTGAGTCTTAACATTAACGGCCTCGGCTTCATCGAGACCTTCCACATGTTCTTTGACAACAGACTGCCGCAAGAACCTGTTCGCAGGTTTTACTTGCGCGCCCCTCCCTTTGCGATATTCTTCTTCCATTGTGCAGCAGCAGGCCAAAAATATTAGTCGATAATCTAATTATTTTAGTAAAGGTAGGTAAACGCGGCAGTCATAGTCAAATGAAAATTGATTTAATTTGACGCCGATGGCTTTGTCTTACAATGAAACACCGCTTTCTGAATTACACCTGCCTGTGGCTTCTGAAAAAGGCGTGCGCCTATTAGTAAAGCGTGAGGATCTCAATCATCCGACCGTTTCGGGTAACAAATGGTGGAAACTGAAATACAATCTTATTGAAGCGGCTCGGCAGAAAAAAATCAGCCTTCTGACATTCGGAGGCGCTTTCTCAAATCACATTTATGCGGTCGCTGCGGCTGCCAAAGAACTTGGTCTTTCGTCAATCGGAGTAATTCGTGGCGAGGAAGTTAACCCGCTCAATCCTACACTCACCTTTGCGCAAAGCATGGGCATGCGATTTCACTTTGTCTCGCGTGAGACGTATCGCCAGAAAAATGATCGCGCCTTTACAGATTCCCTCCGCGAAAAATTCGGCGACTTCTTTCTGATTCCGGAAGGCGGGACAAACAGTCTTGCGGTAAAAGGTGCGGCAGAATTTGCCGACAAGCTTAAGCCCGTACGGTTCGATCGCCTTTTCGTTCCAATCGGCACAGCCGGAACTTTCGCAGGTTTGATTGCCGGATTTAAAGGCGACCGATTTCTGACCGGTGTTCCTGTACTGAAGCTTGGTGACAATCTCACAAAGGAAGTGACAGCGCTTGTTCAAACGGCCGGATACGACGGCCAGAACAATTGGGATTTGTTGCGTGGTTATGAATTTGGCGGATACGCAAAAACCACAGACCGGTTGATTGATTTCATACGAGAAATGAAATACCAGCACAACCTCATCCTCGATCACGTCTATACGGGCAAGATGCTGTTTGGAATAGCCAGCGAAATCAGAGCAGGTTCGTTTTCGCGCGGCACGACGATAATTGCCATTCATACGGGTGGGCTACAGGCCGCACTTGCCGTCTAAAGTACCAGCATCAGAATAGCCGCCAATATTGTCATGACGATAATGAACTGTCGGTAGAAGCGCTCAGATAAATTTCGAACAATCAATACACCCAACCCGGCACCCGCTACCACGACCGGCACAGCCGTCAGCGTCATGTAAAACGTGTTCAGATTGATTGTTTTCCAGTGAAAAACATGAAACGGTATCTTAAAGAAGTTGAGCGCAAGGAAGAACCACGCAGACGTTCCTATGAAGACCAGTTTCGGCAACTGCATGAATAGAAAGAAGACCGCCATCATTGGCCCTGCGAGGTTACCCACCATCGATGTGAATCCCCCAAGAACGCCAACAAATCTTGCGGCAGCCGGACCCGGAGCTCTCATCTTTTCATTGCGCATAAATACCATCATCGCGACGGAACCAAGAATAGCAATTGCCATGATCGTTTTGAATGCGGCGTCATTGATAACGTTGCCCACAACGGTCCCGATAAGCGTCCCCAGTGCAGCCCATGGAAAAAGGCGGCGCAACTGAGTCCAGTCTGCATGGCGATGGTAATATGCCACACCAAGCATGTCGGCGACGCAAAGCACTGGAAGCAGAATTCCCGTCGAAGACTGCCCGCCAAAAACAATGGCGAGAAGCGGAACAGAGAGCAATCCTGCCCCTTGTACGCCCGTCTTTGCCATGCCCACAAGCATAGCAACGATATAAAAGATAATCAGGTCGCCGACGGAGAGATTGTGTCCAAAGAATGTGACTAACCCGATCAATGTTTATCGACCCCAGGGTTGAGGGGAATATTGGTGAGCACTTCCCATGTGCGGCCATTGTGCTTGAGGATCGCGAAACTTCTGACTTCAAATTCTGCTGTATACGGCTTTTCAGAAAACTCCTTCCAGGCCTCAGCATAGATACTCTTCTTGAGATCCCGAAATGCAAGAGTGAGATGCGGGTGGAACGGTTGATCTTTATAATCTGCGTTAAAGATATTCAGCTCAACCTTGCAGAATTTCATTAGTCTGTTTTGCACAGCTATCAGGTCAGGGTTTGCGACGACATCAATAAAAATTACACGAGGAGGAAAAGACCCAAAATTCCGAAGCTGCATTGTGAACGAAGAAACCCCTGCCTTGAATGCACGAAGTTTTTCCTCAAGTTCGTGCTCCTTTTCTTCCTTCCATCGGAACGGCATGTGGAGCGTAATGTGCGGCGGCGAATTCAAAGACGCCTTCGTGTTGTAATGTTCTTTAAAATAGTGCTTAAGATTCAACGCCTCCTCGAATACCGGCGGCGGCGGCACGATGGCGAGAAAATACTGTTTAGGTTTTGAAGAATGAGTCACCGGCATACAATCCGCTTCCTTTCCGGATGGAATTTGTAAAAACAAATTCACTTTTTCCGCATTTCACCAGCTTTCTTTTGTGAAACAAGGCGTATCTCTTTGTTCTGAATGCGATCCCCCCGAACGGTGTATAGTACGCAAATCAAAATCGTGAAGGGAAATCAACTGCCTTTTACCGGTTGGTGCGGCAACATCTCACTTGGCCGGACGTGTAATCCACATATTTTCAGGCATTGGAGGTATTTCTCAAATGACGCCGGACTGAGGTCGAAGAAGTTATCAAACCTTCAAAGGGTTTCTGCCAGAAAGTCCAGCATCATGGTATAGAGGTGCAATCTCGTTTTTGATCCCTGAATCCCATGGTGCTTATCAGGATAGTAGAAGGAACGGAATTGCTTGCCCGCGTGAATCAGTGCACTCTCGAATTGAACAGAATTCTGGAAGTGCACATTGTCGTCACCAGTTCCATGGATCATGAGGAAATTACCTTGCAGGCGCGCGGCGTGTGTGAGCGGTGAATTGTCGTCGTAACCAGAGGGATTCAGCTGCGGTGTCTGTAGAAACCGCTCAGTGTAGATTGTATCGTAGAATCTCCAGTTTGTAACCGGTGCGACCGCAATACCAGTTTTGAAGACACCACTCGCCTTGGTCATCGCAAGCGCGGCCATATATCCGCCATAGCTCCAACCCCATATGCCCAGTCGCTCTTTATCTACATAGGGAAGGGTAGAAAAATATTTTGCTGCCGAGACCAAATCCTGAAGCTCATACTTACCCAGCTCTTTATATGTCATCTTTTTGAAAGAGGCGCCTCTTGCACCTGTACCGCGTGTATCAACGACAGCTACCAGAAACCCTTTCTGCGCAAGAAGCTGATGAAAGAAGTAGTGACTTCCTGCCCAGGTGTCACCGGTATTCTGAGAGCCGGGTCCGCTATATTGGTAAAGTACAACCGGATACTTTCTCGTCTCTGAAAATGAAGGTGGCTTTAAGAAGTAACCGTTCAGCTCTGTTCCGTCATCGGCTTTGAATTTGAAAAACTCTTTTGACACTACATTGTATTCTTTCAGCTTCGCCTCCAGTTCTTCGTTGCTTTCAAGCACACGCATGAGCCGGTTGCCTTTGGTTTGGAATAGGGACACAACGAGGGGGCTGGTGCTGCTCTTATGGTAATCCATATAATTGCTGAAGTCGGGGCTCATCTTAATATGATGTTGTCCTTTTCCCGGAGTGAGACGTTCTTTGCGTGTGCCCGCGAAATTGATCCGGTAAAATTGACGCTCAAGCGGTGACGCCTCAGTGCTCACGTAGTAAACCAACTTTGATTTTTCGTCAATGGAAACCAGGCTTGACACTTCAAACTCGCCCTTGGTTATGGCATTGACGAGTTTCCCTGTCGTCGTGTATAGGTAAAGATGTTTAAATCCGGTGCGTTCGCTCGCGCAGACAAAATGTTTTTTATCCCTGAGATAGATCAGGTCTTCGACAAAGCGAAGATCAATATACGTATCACTTGTTTCCTTGAGTATTTCTGTTGATTCTCCGGTAGACGCCTTCACGTGAAAAAGCGTGAGTTCATTTTGAAGCCTGTTCAACAATCGTACGGCGAGCAGTTCGGCATCCTGCGTCCATTGAACGCGCGGAACATATTCATGTTCGGGTAAGTGCGCCTTAACCGTGTTACGACCTTCGAGATCGTAAATGTGAATGCTTACACGCGAATTCTCTTCACCCGCCTTAGGATATTTGAAGCGGTAGTCCATGGGATAAAGGTTATTGCCCCAAACCTGAAGCAGGTACTCCTTCACATTTGATTCGTCAAACCGGTAATACGCCAGCTTCTTTGAATCCGGAGACCAGAAGAAACCCACGACCAAACTCAATTCTTCTTCATATACCCAGTCCGTTGTACCGTTAATGATGTGATTGGATTTTCCGTCGGTGGTCACCGCGACTTCTGTCATTCCATCAAGAGTGACGTAGTACAAATTGTTTTGTCTCACGAACGCGACCTTCGAGCCGTCGGGTGAAAACGTTGCATAGGATTGTTTTCCTCCGCTTGAGAGTTTTTCAACACGTTTGGTCCTTACATCAAAAACGTAATACTCCGCCACAAAGGATCGCCGGTAAATATCAACCACGTCGGTAGCAAGCAATATGCGGTTCTGATCCGAGCTGAACGAATATTCCTTAATGTGAACGTCAGCAGGCAAAACGCCTTTGGCGAGAACTGTTTCTACTGCCCTTCCACTGGATATGTCGTAACGAAAAATCTGATCATCCTGAAGGGTTGTGTAGAAGCGACCATCCTCCGTCCAGTTGATCCCTGAGACAGATTTTACATGAAAGGTATTTCTAATCGTGAAATCCTCCACCGAAATCTCCTGCTGAGAAAATCCATTCCACGCAGCAGCAAGAAGAAGGAACAGCGACGCGCTTTTCCGAAGTAGTGACATCTTAGTTGCGTTAAAGCGCGCAATTAAGAATTATTTTGATTTTGGATCAACGAGGATTTTAATAAGCGGTAGGACCAGGCTATGCTGTCAAGCTAATGCGACGGCTTCTCGGAGCGCGTCCGTTTTATCATTGCACGTGCGCGGAGTGCAGTTCGATACGCGGGAACAAAAAGCAGTAAACACGCCGCTTTAAAAAAGACCCAGGTCCCATAGGTTTCTGCCGAAAGCAAAAATCCACCCCAGACAACAATGAGAATTGTAAAACATGCAGTCAATGTAAGTACTGGTCGCCTGAATGCGCCGGGAACCAGGCAAAGTAGCGCCAGGCTTGCGCAGAAGTGTATGATCAGATTATATGGCGTGGATTCGCGAAAGCCTTCAGGAAAAGAAACAAGAAAGCTCGCCAAAGCCAGGGTGTAAATGTAGCGTTGTACGCGACTTATTTCGCGGTCAGACTTTTTGACAACCATTGCGCCAGAATGCATAAATGGAATGTACTTTTGTTTCCAGGGGCAATATTCGTAAATAGAACAGCACAGAAACACCCCGATTTTTTTGGTTGTAACGGGATTTTATGGGGGATTTTGATCTTATTATTATAGGCGGCGGCCCGATCGGGTTGGCGTGCGGCATAGAGGCGAAAAAAGCAGGGTTATCCTATGTGATCATCGAAAAAGGATGCCTCGTAAACTCGCTTTACAATTACCCGCTAAACATGACTTTCTTTTCAACTTCCGAGCGTCTCGAAATCGGAGGTGTACCATTTATTTCACATCAACCCAAGCCAAACCGATTCGAAGCGCTGGAGTACTATCGCCGGGTGACAATGGCGTGGGATCTGAACATACATTTGTACGAACCCGTCTCGGAAATAAACCACACCGAAAACGGCTTTGAAGTCGTTACCGGTAAAGGTCGGTATCGCGCAATGTATGTAGTTCTAGCGCTGGGCTTCTACGACCTTCCATACCTGCTCAACGTTCCCGGAGAAGAACTTCCGAAAGTGTTTCACTACTACAAAGAGCCCCACCCGTTCTTTGGACAAAAGCTGGTGGTAATTGGGGCCGCCAATTCAGCGGTGGACGTCGCGCTTGAAACCTGGCGTAAGGGTGCGGAGGTAACCATGGTAATCCGCGAATCAGCAATTCGGGAAAGCGTTAAATACTGGGTTCGACCAGATATCGAAAACAGAATCCTGGAGGGTTCTATAAAGGCATACTTCAACTCATCAGTCATTAACATCACAAAGACCGACGTCGACATTAGAACCCCGGAAGGCGAGATTCGAATACCCAATGATTTCGTGCTTGCTATGACAGGATACCAGCCTCCTTTTGATTTCATGACTCGTTCGGGCATAACATTTCACGACGACGAATTTCACACGCCGGTGTACGATGAGCATACCATGGAAACCAACGTGAAAGGACTTTACCTCGCGGGTGTTGTCTGCGGCGGATTGAAAACCAACAAATGGTTCATTGAGAATTCCCGTGTGCACGCTGAAATGATTGTGCGTGACATCGTTGAAAAACGGGTTGGGTCAGGTAAACCTGTTTAGTACGGCCAACACCTGCTGATAGTAGCCTCCGCCAAATAGGTTCACATGTACCATCAAGGGATACAGGTTGTAGATCACAGCCCTTTCATCGTAGCCTGGCACAAGCCCAGCAACCTCTTTGTACGCTTCGAAGAAGTCTTCGTCAAACCCGCCGAACAACGTCGTCATCGCAAGGTCAACTTCAGGATGACCATAATAGACCGCAGGATCTATAAGGGCAGGCTCGCCTTCTGAAGTAACCATAATATTCCCGCCCCATAGATCTCCGTGCAAAAGACGTGGCGTGGTTTCGGTAAGGAGGCTGGGTAATCGTAGATATAGTTTCTCAAGCTTGCGCTTCATCGAAACGTCGCCATATCCGTTTCGCTGCATCAGGTTAAATTGGTTCTCAAGGCGTTGATGAATAAAGAATTCAATCCACGATTCGGTCGCACTGTTTTCTTGTATGAGAGACCCAATGTAATTTGAGTGGTCGAGGCCAAACCTCTCACCTTGAGTATTGTGAAGACGTGCAAGGTTGCGACCGAGTTGTTCCCAGTAATCGCTCCGTCTTGGTTGTGAATCGATAAATGTCATCGCTATAAATTGCGTGTCGTTGCTTTCGCCCAATGCAAGGACACGGGGAACATAAATAGCATTCGTCGAGGCGAGAAGCTTAAGTCCCCGCGCCTCAGTTTCAAACATTCCAGGAAATTTTTCTGCCGAATTCCATTTCAAAAAGAACTGACCCTCCGAAGTTGAAAGAACACAACCATTGTTGATGCATCCACCGGAAACGGGAGAAAGGCTCTTCACAATGGGACGTCTACCCAGGGCGTTCGCCAATGCGTCAGCCACACTATTGAGAACGTCGTTTGATAAGTACGTCATTTTTTTCTACCGTGAATTTCAAACCGGCGAAGTAGCCAATGCCGGGGGCCACGTTGTAGTACCTTCCTCCAAATGCGTTCAGGTCATTTCCGAGGCTATAGGTTTGGTCAAGGAGGTTATTCACGCCGCAGAAGACTTCATAGCGCAGGCCATTCTTAGTCACATCGTCTAAACCCGCGCGGAGATTCACCACTACATATGGTTCAGCAAATGCCGTATTCGCATCATTCAACGGGATGTGATCTGTATAGACCGATGTGACATTCAAATACAAACCGTTACTGCTTTTCGCGTCAGCGGCGACTGAAAAAACAACTGGAGGAACACCGGTAAGTTTCATTCCGGAAAAGTCTTCGCCATCCTTGACATATTTTGCGAAGCGATAATGATTGTAGGTGTAGGCCGTCGAAAGACTGATCTTCGGTATTGGTGTCCATCTTGCGGACAACTCAATACCCCGCTGATTTGTCTCGCCTGCATTGATAAAGTATTCGGCACCGTCCTCCACACGTTGAATTACAATGGTGTTACGCAAACCAAAATCGTATGCCGTCAAATCAACATTGAATCTTGTATAGCTGACACGCAAGCCGACCTCCGTATTGATGCCTGTCTCTGCTTCCAGGTTCTTGTTAAACACTTCAGTCGAAGGTCTGACTTCTGCCAGTGTTGGCGGAGAGAACCCGCGTGATACGCTGGCAAAGGCCGAAACATTCTTGTTAATCTTTCTCAGCAACGCAATGCGTGGCGAAAACTCAGCAGCGAATGCCATGGAGCGCTGATCCGATTCCGGAAACAAACGATTGAACTCGTAGCGCAGAAAGTTCACGCTAGCGCCCGCAGTTAACGCAAACTCGAAAGGAAGCGGTAACTCCGTCTGCAGGAAGATCAATCCTTGTTGTGATTGAAGATCGTCCGTGAAGGTTTTCGACCCCTTTGTCCCCGTCATGTTTTGGTAAACGAAGAAGGGTGAATAGAAGAGTTGACCTTCAATTCCAAAAGTGATCGTGCTCGGTTTCGTATTAATACCAAACGTATATTGGTTTTCGACGCGAATGCCCAGGTTTGTTTCAAATCGCTCTTCAAGGTTCCTGATGGCAAAATTTCTGAAGTCTGTATACGCACCGAAAACACCTGCCCTTGTAGACCAGTTCGGATTCCACGAATGATCAAGCGTAACTCCCGCGTATGTACTCTTGTTGCGAACAGAGGCTTTCTGCTCTGCTGCGCCCGGGTTTGGGCCCGCCGGTGGTCTTGCTGCTTTCGGATTAGTTGCAAATTCCGGTTCTGTCAATCCACCAGGGGTTTGATAATACACGTTGGTGTGAAAAATTGTCATTGCAAGGTATGTCTGTTGACTTAGTTGAAAAGTCCAATCCGCATTGATCGCATCGCGTTCCATCCTTGTGTGCTCACGATCACCATCAGATTGTTGCCGCGCATAACTGATCGATCCCCTTGCTTGTTTTTGATTTAATTGAGCGCCGACGCTATATCTCCTCAGACCATAGCTGCCGATCATGGCTGAGGCGCTTACAGAAGTTGCGTCAATCTTACGACTCCGGAACATCACAACGCCACCTGTACCGGCACCATAAAGGCTGCTTCCGGGACCCTTGATAATCTCCATACTGCCAATGCCCGCAACATCGAGAAGGTTTACGTATGTATTGCCGCCACCGTCCGTCAGGGGAAGGCCCTTCCAGTAGACTTTCACATTTCTAACACCAAATGGCGATCTCATCAGGCTTCCGCGGATAGAGAGGCGATAACTTCCGGGCGACCGTTCCTCCATTCTGACACCCGATACGAGGTTAACGGCGGGAAGGAGCGAAGCATTATTAAAACGGCTCAGCTTGTCCTCGCCAATGAGGTCCGCCGAGACCGGAATTTCGAGCAAGCCACGGTCATAACGAAAGGCTTCGATGCGCACTTCCTCCAAAACGCGTGTTGAATCCTGAGCGACGCAAGCGCAGCTGAAAAAAATCGCTACCACGAGTATAAGTTTGCCAGGCCGACGCTTTTCCGGATTATTTAACTGGGTTTCAACGTGTTTTACAGGGCTGGTTATTAGTATCTCACTTATTTTCCGCATCTTGTCCGCTTGAACTTAACCGATCATTTCAAGGTTATGTATGAAAGCGCTAAAAGCTAGCGCTCAAGTAACAATAAAACTAACAACAATGGGACGACCTCCTGTATTACCAAAAAAGAAAAAAGACGGGTTTTGGTTTGAAGTGCGAAACAAAGGCGCGAAGTCCGGTATGATCCTCATACGGGATAGCCATGAGGCGATGATGCAAGCGGCCCGGATGTATCAGAACACAAAAGACGTTATTATCCTGGGTGAGCACAGAAACGGAAAAAAAGTAGAGGAATCGAAAACTAAGAAAGAGAAGATATAGACTACGACCGGCGACCATCGCCGGTTTTTTATTTCACGCCCGCGCTTACGGCTGACTCCACATCGCAGGCAGTGGGAAAAAACGAAACAATCTTTAGCAGGACTCTGTCCACCAAAGTATCAGGGCAGGAAGCGCCGCTTGTCAGAACAATTCGCACAGGGCGGTGATTCGGGAGAAAGTTAGACGTTGTTGTCTTCCGCTTCTCCGGGTACAGATAATGATGAATTTCATTTTCTGATTTTATCTCGCGTTCCGAGTTGATGAAGTACGTTTGAAACTTTCGCTCACAGAGCTCCACGATATGGGATGTGTTCGAGCTGTTGTATCCGCCGACCACAATCGCAAAATCGGCATCCATATTCAGTAGCTCGTACGTTGCATCCTGATTATCGTTCGTCGCGTAACAAAGGGTGTCACGCGTGTCCGCAAAATGGCTTCTTACATTGTCAGTTCCATAGACATCAGACATCACTGATTTCAGATAATCTGCAATCGCCTGGGTTTCTGTAGCCAACATCGTAGTTTGATTAACGACTCCGATACGACTTAGGTCACGGGTTATATCAAATCCTGCGGAATATTTTCCTGCAAACTCCAGCTCAAATTCCTGCTGCGATCCCATACCGGCTACGTAACGGGCCAGCGATCTCGCCTCGTCGATATCGCGAACTACAACGGCACGGGTATGGCTCGCGCTGTGACTAAACGTCGCGCGAGTTTCCTCGTGCTTCGGCTTTCCGTGAATTACGACCGTATAGTCTTCGCTGCCAAGTTTCTGCGACCTGTTCCAGACCTTTTCGACAAACGGGCAGGTCGTGTTGTATTTCTGCACATCGATTCCGAGGTCAAGAAGCTTGTTTTCGATCTCGATCGTGGTGCCGAAGGCGGGGATGATTACAATGTCTTCAGGATTTAGTTGTTCCCAGGGAATCAGCTGTGTGCCGTCTGTATCCATCAGGAAAGAAATGCCACGGCTCTCCAGATCAGCATTTACCTCCTGATTGTGAATCATCTGGCTCAGCAGAAACACACGTCTTCCGTTTGCTTCTTCCAGCGCCTTATAACTAATCTCTATTGCGTTTTCCACACCGTAGCAGAAGCCGAAGTGACGGGCGATGAGAAATTGTACGGGACCAAAATCAAGAATGGAGGGTGTAAAGTCCTGCTTGCGAAGATCCTTTAGTCTTCGGGATTCTTTCACGCGGCCAGTTATCGAAGACCGGTAATAGGCGGGAATGTCAAATTTTTTGATAGCAGTTCTTTTAAGACACTAACCGCAAAGGTAGTGGAAAAGTTTTCTAAAACGAGGAGCAGACCGGGGCGTGAAATGCCCGGCCTGCCCAGATGAAACTTCTGCTAGTCTAAGCTGCTTTCGAAAGTTCGTCTTCTTTTAATTTATTAACCCGGATCTCTTTCTTTTCGAGATCGAACCACTTTACTTCTACAAAGTTGTTTTTAATGTACTTTAACACTTCCATCACTTTGCCATCAATCTTGCTGCGAACACGTTCGCCCTTTCTAAACAGTCTCCTCATAGAACATTTTATGTTTATAACCTGAAAGCATAATTGAACTCTCTCGGAAAATCCTCATAGGTTCCGGAGAGCGTCACCAATTCGCCTGATCTTGTTTTTTTCAGTATGTCTGTAACGTCTTTTACGGATTTAACGGGGATGTCATTCACTTTGGTGATGATAAAGCCTTCTCGCATTTCAGTGTAACGTGCAATCCGACCGTTGCCAAGGCTGGTCACGCGGACGCCGTTAGTAAGATCGAGTTTTTTGAGCAATTTCGTATCAACCTCTTCCAAATCTATACCCAGCGCCGCGAGTCCAGCTTTCTCTTCGGGTTTAATCACGCCGGTTTCTCCGTGGCGACCGGTCAGCACCACCGGGAAGGAAAGCTCTTTGCCTTTTCTGTTTACCACAACATTCACCTTATCGCCAGGGCGACGAAGGCCGATATATTCAGTAAGGGCAGTGCTCGAACGGATGGGCGTGTCATCTATACGAACAACGACATCACCTTCCTTTATGCCCGCACTCTTAGCCGCACTATTTTCAGCGAAGCCAGACACATACGCACCATTTTGTACTGCCAGATCAAATTCTTTTGCCATCTCACTGTTCACGTTTCCGATGCTGACACCCAGCCATCCGCGTTGTACCGTCCCGAACTTGATCAAGTCTTCCACAATCTTGCTGACAATGTTCGAGGGCACAGCAAATCCATACCCGGCGTAAGAACCCGTATTGCTCGCAATAGCAGTATTGATGCCAAGCAATCCGCCATTGAGCTCGACCAGCGCTCCGCCGCTATTTCCCGGGTTAATGGCGGCGTCGGTCTGAATAAACGATTCAATTGCAGTACGCACTCCATCAGTGTTGCGACCAAGAATGTTGATATTTCTACCCTTCGCGCTTATGATCCCTGCAGTGACTGTGGAGTTCAGGTTGAATGGATTTCCAACTGCGAGTACCCATTCTCCAACTTTTGCTTTGTCAGAATCAACGAAGGACAAATACGGCAGCCCCTTCTCGCCAATCTTCACAAGGGCCAGGTCGGTATCAGGATCTGAACCAATCACCTCCGCCTTAAAAGTTCGGTTGTCATAAAGGGTAACCTCGACGACATCGGCGTCCTGTACAACGTGATTATTCGTAACGATGTAGCCATTCTCATTGATGATCACACCGGAGCCTGAACTCTGCGACGGACCATTTGGAAACCGTGGGCCAAAAAAATCACGGAAAGGATCGTAGCTGGGTGTTTGCTGATTTCTTACCTGCTGGGTCGAGCGGATGTGCACAACTGCCGGCATGACCTTTTCAGCAGCCGCGGTAAAATCCAGGGGAACAACATTGCCTTCGTTGTCAACACGGTAGGCAACCTTTGAGGCCGGCATCCCAGATAGGTATTCCAGTTTAACCGCCGGATCTGCCTTGTCATCCTCAAAATATTTGATTGCTGTAATCGTGCTCGCACTACCGAGCACCGCGGCAAAAAACAGTGACAAAAATCTCTTCATAAGTTTCTCCTTTTGTTTTCTCAGTTCATTCTTTCGCGATGCAAAAATTGGGCAGATTTGCCAGAGACGAAATTTTGTCAGTCAAACCAGCCCGTTTGCCAACGCCTGCTGTCAATTTTGACTCTAACGATAATTACGAAATGTTTCGGATTTAAGTTCTGAATTTTTATTTGTACGGTGCAGAAATTTATCCGGGCGTTCAAAACCCTCAATCCTTTGACGCATTAGCACATTTTGACGCTACCTTGCGGCCCAATGGAAGTAAAGGCACAAATCAAACTCAAAAAAGGCAAGACTCTTTCAATTGAAAGACGACATCCATGGATTTTCTCCGGCGCGATTGCGTCGCTCGAGGGCCCGGTCACTGATGGAAGTTGGGTTGGGATTACTGATCATACGGGGAAGACTCTTGGATTCGGACACTATCAAAATGGCAGCATATCGGTGCGAATCCTTTCTTTCGAAAGCGAGGCGCCTGGTCCGGATTTCTACCGTACACGCCTGGAAAGGGCGTTGTCAGTGCGTCAGGGTGCGGGCTTGCCCTCGGCATCCACTAATGCATTTCGACTTATTCACGCAGAAGGCGACGGTCTTCCGGGTTTGATCGTCGACGTTTACGATACAACTGCGGTCGTGCAGGCTCATTCCGCGGGGATGCACAACGATCGGGTTTTCATAGGGACAGCGGTAAAAGAGGTGCTCGGCTCGCGTTGTACCGCCGTTTACTACCGTAATCAACTCTCTCTTCCTGGCAAGCAGCGGCCCGACATGCCGGATGAATATCTCATTGGGACCGCGTCCGTACCGTGCGAAATCCGTGAATACGAAAGCCGGTTTTTCGTTGACTGGGTAAGCGGGCAAAAGACCGGGTTCTTTCTCGATCAAAGAGAAAACAGAATGCTTCTTCGTTCATTCTCACGAGATCGTGATGTGTTGAATACATTCTGCTATACCGGCGGTTTTTCCGTCGCCGCACTCCTTGGTGGTGCACGAATTGTCCATTCAGTCGACGTATCGGAAAGGGCGATTCAACTAACACGGTCCAACCTGGAGCTAAACGGTTTTGATCCTCTGCTGCATGAATGCACCGCCGTTGATACGTTTGAATTTTTGAAAGACAAACACGATCGCTACGATGTAATCATCCTTGATCCGCCCGCGTTTGCAAAGCATCGGGATGCGCGGCATCAGGCGGTGAAAGGATACCAAAGACTCAATGCGGAGGCATTCCGGGTCATACGTTCGGGGGGAGTTGTTTTCACGTTTTCGTGTTCGCAGGTGGTCGACCGTCAATTGTTTTACGACACCGTGCGATCCGCCGCGATTCAGGCCGGAAGGCAAATAAGGGTACTGCATCATCTCTCACAACCACCTGACCATCCGGTTTCGCTGTTTCATCCCGAGGGGGAGTATTTGAAGGGACTGGTTCTCTACGTTGAATAGTCCGATCAATAGTGCCATTCCCGAAAGGTGAAATGGGAAATCATTTGCCAGGTGTCCTCATTCCTGCGAAATACACGCACGTACTTCAAACCATACTTTACTTCTTTATCCACATCAAGTCGGGTAATCACCATGCGACCCCTGACAATTGCAATGTCCTTATGCAATTCAACGTGGACTGAATCATGTTCACGACTTACAAACTTCTTGTTCGGTTTCACAACATCCGCGATCCAGCTCCGCTTGTCATCGAGGTGTCCCGTTCCATGGGTGAAAACAAAATCATCAGCATACAGCTTTTCAAGTCGGTCGGCGTCTTTTGCAACCACAGCGAGATCTATTTGGGTGTTCGTGTCTGCAACTTCTTTCTGAATCTGCAACTGAGCGGCGCCGGTCACCGGCTGGCCTAATAGTATTACAAGAAGGGGCAATAAGGTCTTCATCGGTTGGCAATTCTTCGGTATCAAGTTCGGTATTTTGTGGGAAATCCGATCAGCAAATTGCCTCTTCAGGAAGAAATTGACCTTACACAGAATTAAGTGGCCGTTTCGCCGGGTTAGAGACCATGGTGAAACTGACGGTCTGAATTTTGATTTATATTTGCTTTTTCGATCTATGAAGCTGATACGCGCCTGTACCGACATCCTTGCTCAGCTTGGTGACGTCCTAGATGCCATAGAACCAATCCATTTTAATACGCCGTCAACCGCGCTCAGCGGCTCAACAATCGGGCAACATCTGCGGCATACGCTTGAGTTCTTCCTTTGTCTTGAGAATGGCTATACGACCGGCACGATCAATTATGACAAACGCAGTCACGACAAACAAATAGAGCGAGATACTGTACTTGCAAGACAGACCATAGCGAGGATTCAAGATTTTGTCGGCAAGATGGACCTTGATCGCGCGCTTTTACTTGAACTGAGTTACGATGTAGAAACTGATCGCGAAGTTACACTCGATACAACTACGGCGCGTGAGCTTGTCTATAACATCGAACACGCGGTCCACCACATGGCATTAATGAAAATTGGCATCCGCGAAGTTGCACCTTATATCGTGCTCGAAAAAAACTTCGGTGTCGCTGCATCCACGGTACGGCACCAGGAACGACGGGAGTCGAAGGCCGGATAATCCGTCAGAACGATATGACAGGTATCTGGTCGCGCATCACGAGAAGCAATTTCCTGATAAGATTACGTAGTTGGGAGTACTGGCCGTTTGGCGTGATTCAATTACCCCTTTTCTTTTATTACCCCTGGCTCTCTCTGAAAGCAGGGTCGTTCACTTTCTTTTCAGGATCGAATCCCGGTATTGTAATGGGTGGCATGTTCGGCGAATCGAAATATGATGTTCTCTGCAAAATACCGGGCGGATTAATCCCAAAAACCGCTCTTGTTCGCCAACCTGTTTCGACCGAAGATGTCGAAAAACTAATTGACGTACAGGGGTTGCGTTATCCAGTCATTTTTAAACCGGATATCGGGGAACGCGGGCATATGGTCAGGCGAATCAATTCTCCCGCCGATGTCCATCAGTATCTCAGCAAGATGCGTTTCGACTTCCTTATTCAGGAGTTTGCAGACCTGCCCGTTGAAGCGGGAGTATTCTATCAGCGATATCCAAATGCAGATCGCGGCAACGTGACGTCTGTCGTATTGAAGGAAATGTTACATGTAATTGGAGATGGGACTTCCTCTCTGCAACAATTGATACTCAATAACGACCGCGCGAAGTTACAATGGAAGACTCTCAGGGAAAAATATCGCGATCGCCTGACAGAAGTATTGCCTCAGGGACATCGCCTGGAAATTGTTTCCATCGGCAATCATTGCCTTGGCACGATGTTCATCAACGGAAATCACCTCATCTGTGACGAAATGCATACAGCGTACGATGAAATATCAAAACAAATCAACGGCTTCTACTTCGGGCGATTCGACTTGCGTTGCAACAGCATCGATGATCTAATAGCTGGAAATGTGAAGATACTTGAGTTAAACGGGTGCGGTGCCGAACCGGCTCACATTTACGATCCCGGGTTTTCATTAGTCAAGGCCGTCTCCACACTGATGGCGCATTGGCGGGCGATATTTGATATCGCTCAACAGAACAGGGACCGCGGATACGAGTATTTGTCTTTGCGGGAAGCTGTTCGATACTATCGAACTTTCAAGTCGAAAATCAGTTAACGGTTTCGCAGTGGCACCAGGCAACTTCTTTATATCGTTCATATTTAGTTTTATAGGATCCATTCCCCCCGGAACACTTAATCTCACGATAATTCAGCTCGGCCTTGAAAATCGTCTGGCGGCAGCGTTGCGTTTTGCATTTGCCGCCGCGTTGGTAGAATATCCTTACGCCTGGGTCGCGGTAAAATTCGAAAAGTTAATCACATCGTCCCCGGTGATTACAGCGAATCTGCATTTGATAGCTTCGATTGTCATGATTGTGTTCGGCATTATTTCGTTATGGCAATCATCAAAGAAACCGTCTGACGTACAAACTGAATCTCAAAACAGTGGTTTTCGAAAGGGCCTCTTGCTTGGTTTACTCAACCCGCTTGCGATTCCTTATTGGATTGCGATAACGGCTTACCTGAAATCACAAGGGTGGATTGACCTCGCGTCAGTCGTCTCATTACATGCGTATTTCGCCGGCGTATTTGCAGGCGCCTTTTTACTTTTGGTACTATTCGCTTACCTGGCGCAAAAAGTAATGTCCGCATTAAAAAATCTACCGGCGATACGGAGAGTGCCCGGAGTCACGCTCGTTGCACTCGAAATTTTCTCGCTGCTTCAGTACGTATTCAGAACCGTGGTATAACCTATTTGCGTTTCTCTGCAAAAGATGTGAAAACGTTACAAGCAGCATTTTGTCTGGTACGGAATTCGTACCTTTCTTTCAAATCACTGTTATGAAACATACTATTTTCTTCATGTTCTTTTTGACTTTGTCGCTGGCGTGCGTTGCTCAGGTTGGCAAAGTCTTCCCGGATATGGACGCTGAAACTGTAGAAGACAAAAAGGTTAGTCTCCCGAATGATGTAAAAGGAAAATACACCTTGATCGGGATGGCTTACTCAAAAAAATCCGAGGATGAACTCAATTCGTGGTTTCAACCTGTATTTGAAAAATTCATTCAGAAATCAACAGGGCTCCTCAGTAACTTTTCTTACGATGTGAATGTCTACTTCATTCCAATGTTTACCGGTGTCAACGCTGCCGCAACAGGTACTGCCAAGCGCAAGGCGATGAAGAATATAGATCCGCAATTGTTGCCCTATGTCCTTTTTTATAAAGGTGAACTGAAAAAATACAAGGAAGCGTTGGACTTCGAAAAGAAGGATATCCCTTACTTCTTCGTACTTGATCCGGAAGGAAAGATTGTTTTTGCTACCAGTGGAAAATATTCTGCGGCAAAAATGGATCAGGTAGAAGACGCTATTGAATAAACATTTCCCTTACGGCGGCGGGCAAAGTTGAAGCAATTCACGAATTTTGTGAATGGACTTTCTTTCGTTGCTCGCCATTGCTTCCGCCCCCGGTATCGCCATCGGCCTCTACATTTACCTGAAGGACCATCATGAACCGGAGCCGTTACACCTGCTTTTGCTTTGTTTTCTCTATGGTTGCCTTAGTACGGCGGTGACACTGCTTATCACCATGCCCGTTAACCTCCTCCTTGCAACACGGCCAGATGACGTAATGAGTCAATTCATCAGCGCGTTTTTTAAAGTTGCACTGATCGAAGAATTCAGCAAGTTCATTTTTCTCCGATTCATCCTCTATCGCAATGAACACTTCAACGAACCCTTCGACGGAATTGTGTATGCTGTTATGGTGGGAATGGGCTTCGCCACCCTGGAGAATGTCGTGTATGTGTTCGAACTTGGATTCATGACTGGCCTCTTCAGAATGTTCTCTGCCGTTCCGGCGCACGCAGTCTTTGCAATTATGATGGGTTATTTCCTTGGACTCGCGAAATTTTCACACAGGCGAGTTTTCCGCTACTCCGTGCTGGCGCTTCTTATACCAACGTTATTTCACGGCGCGTACGATTATTTCCTTTTTATAGCTGAAATTAAAGATGTCTACGCCGGCGTGTGGATCGGATCCGTCGTTGCTTTGCTGACAGGTGTGGTCTTGTCGAGGAAGGCAATCGCATTGCACCAGAATGCCTCTCCATTTCGCGAACGGGATGAAAGCGATTCGCACAGTTGATTAAGACTACGGTTATCGTTAGTTTCGCTAAAGCTAACTATGCGCGAGGTATTTAAGAATATCAAAGACAGCAAGCCTGGAGAATTCCGCTACCGTGGTCGTGACGCAGGGCGCATGGAGAATTTCAGCGACGCCGTTTTTGCTCTTGCTATTACATTACTACTCATCTCGACATCACCGCCGACCAACTTCGAACAGATGAAGTTGTTTGTCTGGGAGCTTATACCATTTTCGGCTTGTATCACTGTGATCATGCTGATCTGGTACCAGCATTTTATTTTCTTTTATCGCTATGGATTGAGGAATGCAATCGTACTTGTAATCAACACGGCATTTCTGGTCATTGTACTCTTTTATGTCTATCCGTTGAAATACATTGCAAAGGGTATGTTGATACCCATCGCCTACATCTTCGACAGGGAAGAACTTCTTGATCAATTGATTCCAATGTTTCTGGGGATTCAGATTGCTGATCTCATGATCATCTATGGCCTGGGCTACGCAACAGTTTTTATTATCCTCGCGGTAATGTACCGGTATGCGATGAAAAAAGCCGGGGAACTTGAACTGAATGAAATTGAATACTTTGACACCCGAGCCAGCTTTACCACCAACCTCATGCTTTCGACTGTTCCGATCGTTTCCGTGATTATGTCGATAATTTTCTATGACGACCGATACGTTGGATTTTATTCCGGCTTCAGCTACTTTCTTTATCCACCGGTGATGTGGATTTATGGGCGGATGATTGACAAGAAGAGAAAGCCCCTTCTCGAAGCCGCTGCGATTAATTGACGCCGAGTCCTGCCTCGATTGAATGCAACTGTTCACCGTGCTCATCCGCTGCGTCTGCCATCTGAAAACGCAAGGCTCTTAGTCGCGATGCTCCCGGCAGTTCCTCCAGTTCGAGTTCCTCCACCGAACCCGTAACAAGCTTCCGGGCCTTCAGATACTGGAAGTAGCGGCGAAATTCATCTTCAACTTTTGCCTGGTTGTAAACGATGGCAATCTTGCCGGGCTGCGTCAGTCGTTCGTCAGTGTTTTTGATAAAAGCTTTGTCAATCCGCTTCTTGACTATCTCATAACGGATGTCATATGCGCCGTCTACGTCGAATTGTTTCTCGTCGGGGCGGAACCGGATTGATATGGGTTGGTCGTGGACAAGGATCAGCTGCGTTATTTCCAGCGCCGTTTTTAATTCAGGCTTCAATAACTCAATTCGCCGATGGATTTCACACATCGTAAGCAGTTGCCACAGGTGGAAGTTCTTAAGGTAGAAAGGGTCAAAGTTGCGATCTTTTACAAGTTCGCTTCCCACATATAGGCTGTACTCTACTCCGTCCGTCTTGTACTTTTCAAAGTAGTGAGGGAACATTTGTTGCGCGCTCTTTTCCGCCTCATCAAGATAGCCGCTGATCGTACGGTTTATACTTTCGAGGCTTTCTTCGAACGATTTTCTGCGCTTGTATACGATTCCCGAAATCGGATCAAGCCGGGACCGATATGCCTCGACCACCTCAACCAATGACGTGTCAGTTCCAAAATGTTCTACAAGCGGATTGATTTCTGTTCTTAGGAAGTCGAGCACATTGCTCTCATCACCTGACGCAAGACCGCGGCCGAGCTTTTTCCGTTGGTCCTCAGTTTTATAAATAACCTCTTCCAGCAGGGGCAGCGTCTTCTTCTGATGGATGTGCAAAAGCAGGTCCTTTGCCAACTCAAGGTTCTGCAGCAAATCCTTCTGGATTGCAACATTTCTTTCCAGTGAAGAGTTTCGGACATCCGCCATGCCGAACAATGGATACACGTTCTTGAATACGATCTCTTCGAACACCGCTTGTTCGCCTTTTCTCCTCCTATTCATCAGGTTTACGCCGGCCTCAAAAAAGCGCCACTGAACCGTTGGATGAATGGCAGTACATTCTTCCTGGATAATCGCGCGCGCCTCAGTCGACATCTCCTCCTTTACCCGTTTCACCGCAGCGGTGAACATGGGCAGAACATTCTCAACCTTGTGAGCAGTCACGGAATTTAGCCTTCCTGCAAATGGCGTTGCAAGCTCAAGCATTCCAATTGTTTCGTCGCCGTCTACCAGCGGTGCCAGCAGAATATTATTTATGCCTGTGGCGATCAACGCTTCCTCAACCCGGGATCTGAACGGATACTCGCGCAAATCTTCAATCGTGACATAGCGTTTCTCCATCCAACTGCGTTCATACACCGAGCCTTCATAGTCGCCACAATTGAAATCCGGAATCTCTGATTCAACAAGACTCTTCCAGCAGTCTGATGATTCACTGTTCAGAATGAGATTATTGTTTGGATCGAAATAGGCTATCCCCAGGCGCATGTCGGTTATCCCAAACAGCGAACGCAACTTGTGTTGAATCGCTGCGAATGTTTCCGTTCGAATGACTGCATCTTTTTCCAAAAGGTCGTACTTAATCCCGGACAACATTTCCTGTTCCGTCACGTCAACAAGCCGCATCACTATGAACCCCTGAAACTCGTAGTTCTCCGGATGGATATACTGAAACCACAGATCAAGGTCATATGTTTTTTCCATCAGGAACTTGATCACCTGACGGTCTATTGGGGGAACTTCTCCCCTGGGAATAATTTCACAAAACTGGTGATTGATTTCAACCTTATATACCTTTTCAAGCCCGGTGTTTTCGTCCATCAGAGAGAATAATACCGGCCTGTCTGAAAATGTCCGAACCTGATAAAATTTTTCAAGAACCATAAGGCATCCCTTGATAGCTTTTCCAAGCGCAATACTTTCCCCGGGCAGGTTTGCTTTCGCTCGTTCCTCGATCCTGGTTATGTCTATCGTTTCGCTGAAGGCACGGGTAACGTAAAGTGGTTTGAAGGTAAACGGATAAATAGCGGCAACAAGGTCTTTGGATTCACTCGCCGCAGGGACAACCGCCGACATTAGATAATTAATAAAAGCCCTGTGCTTTTCAATAACCGCTTCGTCCTCGATCGGCTCTTTTAACTCAGGCGCATTTTCTATATATTCAAGAACTCCCCGGGTAAAGCCAAGTGAATTGTTCTGGCGAATTTGATTCTCCCAGTATTCAATCAGCGGCTTCAGGCTGAGTTTCGATGAAAATGGAAAGCTGTTGGTAAAATCATGCATGGCCCCACGGTTTGTTCTTTCGTACGAATCTTTTACCCCTTGGTTTTACATTTAAGACGGAAGTGTTTGTTTTTTATTCTGAAG
>JAEZDW010000403.1 GCA_023417955.1 Bacteroidota bacterium | reverse complement strand
CCGGCAATATGCGGGGTCAATATTACATTCGATCTTTCTCGCAGTGAATTGAAGACGGTTTGCTGCGCAGCACTCAGTTTATGCAAACGTTCATTTTCCAGTACATCAAGTACTGCACCGCGAACCTTTCCCTCTTCCATAGCTGCATTCAAATCCGCAAGTGACACAATCTCACCACGAGCCGTATTAATAAGAATGAATCGCTTCCTGAATCTATCAAAAAATTCCCGATTAACCATGTTGCGCGTTTCAGCGGTAAGTGGGACGTGCAGACTCAAAATATCCGACTCCTGGAAGATGCGTTCCCGGGTTGACTCAATCGCATATTCATCAGAATAATCCGTTTTATATTTATCGTAAGCCAAAACATTACATGAGAATCCTTTCAGTCGCCGTGCGAACGCCTGCCCCATATTTCCGTAACCGATGATGCCGACTGTTTTTCCCATTACTTCTTCACCGCGGTTTCCCTCGCGATCCCAAATGTATTCGCGCACCTGACGATCGCCATGCGGAAGCTTACGCATCAGCGAAAGCAAGGCCCCGATTGTATACTCACCAACCGCATCGCGATTTCCTTCAGAGGCATGTAGCACATGAATCTGTTTTTCTTCCAGATAAGCGAGTTGCAAATTGTCGAGGCCTGCGCCGGCCCGTCCGATAAATCGTACCGTGGGTGAGTCGCCAAGCAGTTCACGATCGATCGTCGTTTTGCTGCGCACAATTAGTCCGTCGTAACCCTGATGTATCTCTTTTATTTGTTCACGTGTGATATCAGGGCGATAGTCAGTTTTCCATCCAATCTCATCCATCAGACGGAACAAACTTTCATGCATACTGTCAACAACAAGGCAAACCGGTATCTTCATCAGAGCATTAGGTGTACAGTGAAAAAATAAATGGTCAGTCCGAGTAAATCATTGGTAGTTGTAATGAACGGACCTGATGCAAGCGCGGGATTGAATCCGAATCTATTCAAGATCAGTGGTGTAATCGTACCGATGAACGACGCAAAAACAATGACGCTGAACAATGCGATACTAACGACTGTAGAAAGTTCATACTCATTAAACAGGACGATGTTTGCGACAATCACGAGAAGGGAGAGAAATAGTCCGTTGAGCAATGCCACAAAAAAAACCTTCACGAGTCTTTGCCACAGGCTGATATCAACAAATGTGGGGTTAGCCAGACTTTGTACGATAAGCGACGACGATTGTATGCCGACGTTCCCACCGGTAGCCTGAATCAAGGGAATAAAAAACGCAATTGCGGTAACACGGGCGAGCTCTGTTTCAAAGAGCCCCATAAACTTCGCATTCACAAGCCCGCCGAATATACCGATAACAAGCCACGGCAACCTGGCACGCGTGTTGCGCCAGACACTGTCATCTTCTTCAACGTCTTCGCTGATACCAGCCATGAGTTGCCGTTCTTCTTCAGCCTGCTCGGTGATCACGTCAACGATGTCGTCAATCGTAATGCGCCCGACGAGTTGGTTTTGCATATTAACAACCGGTAACGATTCGAGGTCGTACTTCTTCATGATATCAGCAACCTCTCCGCCTTCCTGATACGTCTGCACACTTACAATATCGGCTTCATATATATCAGCCACAATGGTTTTTGCTTCCGATATAATAAGGTCTTGCAGCGCAACCTTCCCAAGAAGCCGGTTTTGCTCATCAACTACATAAACCTGATAGAATCTGGAAACATTCTCAGCTTGCTTTCTGATCTCGTCTACGCATTGAACAACGGTCCAGTCAATCCGCGCTTTGATCAATTCTTTTGCCATCAGCCCACCGGCAACGTTGGCTTCATAACGCAGCAGTTCCGTTACCTGCTCGCGCAATTCGTGATCGAGCAGAACAAGCACTTCTTCCCGTTCTTTTACCGGCAGTTCATTTAGAATGTCAGCACTATCGTCACTGGCAAGTTGATTCAGCATACCGGCAATTGCAGGAGGTTCGTAGACGCTGAGGTTTCGGCGACGAATGTCCGGATCAAGATTGTTAACAACCTGCGCCTGCAGTTCCGATGAAAATAAGTCAAGGACGAACTTTCCCTCGTCTGCAGAAAATTCCGTCAGGAGTGACGCAATATCTTCGGGCTTGACATCTTCGAGCGCTTGTCTGATGAAGTCTGCCTGCTTTTCATCCAGCGCCTGTCGAAAGCGATCGAGAAATTCCTTAGTAAGTTCAAATTCCACCAGGTGCTGTTCCACGACTTTCTTCAATAGCTTTTGTCAGACCAATAAACATCTCCACCGAAAGTTGTTCGGCGCGCTTGTCCAGTATTCCTGCAGGCAGGAACTTCTCATCTAAATTTAGAGGTTTCAGCGCGTTGCGCAAGGTCTTCCTTCTCATGTTGAATCCCTGCTTTACAACCTGCACGAATAAAGACTCGTCGCAGTCAAGTTTACTTACGTTGTTTCGCGTGAGCCTGATGACCGCGGACATCACTTTCGGTGGTGGTGTAAACACACCGGGTGAAACCTTAAACAAGGCATCAACCTTGTAAAACGCCTGAAGCAAGACGCTGAGTATTCCATAAGATTTATTCCCCGGGGGTGCAGCGATACGGTCGGCAACTTCTTTCTGAAGCATACACACAACCTGATCGACGCGATCGCGTTGCCCGAGGATTCTGAAAAATATCTGGGAGGAGATGTTGTACGGAAAGTTGCCGATAACTTTTAAACGACCTGAAGGGAGTTTGTCAAAGTCAAATTCGAGAAAATCACCCTCAATAATTCTTTGTCCTAGTGACGGGTAATGTTCCCGAAGGTATGCGATCGATTCGCGATCAATTTCAATAAGGTGCAGCGCAATACCGGGGATCTCCAGCAAGTAACGGGTGAGGACACCCATCCCAGGTCCAATCTCTAGCACGAGGTCATCGCCCGTCAGTTGCAACCCATCGACTATCCTACGGGCAATGTTTTGATCGTGCAAAAAATGCTGACCAAGAAATTTCTTCGGCCTGACCTTGCCCGTATTCCGTTTTTCCATCCCGGCAAAAGTACGATGAACTGGCAAAGCGGCAAAAACGCCAATTGCCCAAGACGTGATTCATGTCCGTGGTGTTTCGGAGTTTTCGCCTTAATTTGTTATATCGCAAAGGATTAAACACGAGACATGACCTCCAACCATAAGCCAAGGATCGGAATTACCATCGGTGACCTCAACGGGATCGGACCCGAAGTCATCATGAAGACACTTGCCGATCACCGGCTCTTCAACTTATTCACGCCGGTAATATACGGTTCGAGCAAGGTTATTACCTTTTACAAGAAGCAGTTAAACATTGAAGAATTTAATTACAGCCAGGTCAGAAGCCGGGGTCAATACTCTGCGAAAACGACCAACGTCGTTAACTGCTGGGAGGATCAGTTTGAAATAACACCAGGGAAGCCATCACGAGAATCTGGTAAGGCATCCTTTCTTGCGCTGAAGCAAGCCTGTGAAGACCTTCGTGACGGCATGATCGATGCCCTTGTAACCGCCCCGATCGACAAGCACTCCATTCATAGTGAAGAGTTTCCGTTTACTGGTCATACTGCGTATATCACGAAGTTCTTCGGCGCTGAGCAAAGCCTGATGTTTATGGTGAGCGATGAATTAAGAGTAGGGCTTGTGACTGAGCATGTGGCATTAAAGGATGTGGCGGCAGCCATAACGAAGGAGGCCATTGAATCGAAGCTGCGGATCATGGAGCAAAGTCTTCGGAAAGATTTCGGCATTCAGAAACCGCGAATCGCCGTACTTGGACTAAACCCCCATTCCGGCGATGGCGGGCTTATCGGGACGGAGGATGATTCGATTATCAAACCGCTCATAAACGACCATAGAAACAAGGGCAAGCTGGTTTATGGCCCATACCCTGCCGACGGGTTTTTCGGCACCGCCCAATACCGCAAATTCGACGGTGTGCTGGCAATGTACCATGATCAGGGTCTGGTAGCATTTAAGGCGATTGCGTTCGAAAATGGCGTGAATTTCACGGCGGGCCTGAACGTCGTGCGGACATCCCCGGACCACGGCACTGCCTATCCGTTGGCGGGCAAGGGACAGGCCAGTGAGGAATCGTTCCGGCAGGCGGTTTTCGCGGCCGTAGACATTCTGAAGGCCAGAAATGAGCCGTTTACAGAAAAATAAGGGTACTTCTGTTTAGTATTTGACCCTTCGGCTGCCCGCATGCATCTTCCGTGGATTAATCATTATATTTGATTTCAAGTATTGGTTGAAATGGATATCGTCACTAAAAAGCAACTGAACATTCTAATCCAACTGGCCGAAGCCGACAAACACTTTGCGAAGATTGAGCGCGAGATGATTTTCAAGATCGCCAGCGACCGGAAATTCCCGGAAAAGGATGTCCAGGAGCTGATCAGGAATCCGGAACCCATTGATTCTCTGGGGGCTTTGTCTCCAGATCAGAAATTTGAGTATCTGATTTCCTGTATCGAACTGATCTTTGCCGACCAGAATGTCTTCGAAAGCGAAGTCATTTTCTGCAAAAACATAGCGATCAAGCTTGGATTCAAGAAAGGTGTGATTGACTACTTCATCGAGAATTTCGGCAAAAAGAGCCGCAAAGAGTTCCAGGACGTGGCGCTTACACAATATATCTAGGGCATTTTCCTGCCGAAACTGGGCAAATAGGCCCTTTTATGCGCCTGCCTGGCGTAACCCTAAAATGTATGCACCGTCTGGTGCACATTCCCATTAAAAGTCCTAAATTTGCCGACTAATTTTTTAACCGCCCTGATAGGGTTTGGAGGTGGGAGATTTTCGCGTAAATATCGTTGGCCTGAGCAACAAGCTCCATCAGTTCGAATACGAGGTTGGGGACGAGTTTTTCAGGCACTACGGCACCGGGGTGGTCTCAAAAGGGGGGTTTCGGGTGGATGTCGCGTTGAACAAGCACGAGACGTTCATTGAGGCGGATTTTAGCATCAAGGGAACGGCTACATTAACCTGTGACCGCAGCCTTGAGCCTTTCGATTATCCGATCTGGACAAAAAAGAAGGTGTTGTTTAAATACGGCGACACCGACGAGGAGATCAGTGACGAAATCGTAATGATCAATCGGGAAGCCGTTGCGCTGGAACTCGGACAATACATATACGAGTTCATTGTGCTGGCGGTGCCGATGAAAAAGCTTCATCCAAGGTTCGCGGCCGAAGACACCCTTGATGAAGGAAGCGAAGAAGGCAAGATTGTATATCGTTCCGGAGGCGAGGATCAGACTGATGACGGCGACGACGGAAAGATTGATCCACGATGGAACATATTAAAAAAATTAAAATAAACTGTTTGTACTATGCCAAATCCGAAGCGTAAAACCTCGAAAACACGAAGAGATAAGAGAAGAACACATTACAAGGCAACTGCGAAACAATTTACAATTTGCCCGACAACCGGTGAACATCACCTTCCTCACCGCGCCTACTGGCACGAAGGAAAGCTTTACTTCAATGGTAAAGTGGTGATGGAAAAAGAAGTGCTCGCCTGAGAAATGATCAAGCTCGCTCTCCCGAACTGCAAAGACACAGCCAAATGGTCAATGTTGACGAGCGAAACGAATTTGCAACGTTCTTATAGGAACTTATCCAGATAACATCCCTGCCCGATGATGGCCTCATCGGGCAGTTCTATTTTCGAGAGGTGATCACCACTTCTCAGTGGCCAAAAAAATTACTATGACAAAAATAAGAGCAGCAATCACAGGCGTAGGCGGCTATGTTCCCGACTACATCCTTACCAACAAGGAGCTCGAAACGATGGTGGAGACAAGCGATGAGTGGATCACCACCCGTACCGGAATCAAAGAAAGAAGAATTCTGAAAGGCGAAAACAAAGGTGTTTCAGTCCTTGGCATAGAAGCCGTCAAAGACATGCTGGCGAAAACCAATACGGATCCGAAGGACATAGACCTGATCCTGTTTGCAACGGTTACCGCTGACATGACATTCCCGGCAACAGCAAACATCGTAGCCACCGCCGTTGGCGCCGTTAACGCCTTCAGCTTCGACATGAGTGCAGCGTGTTCCGGATTCATTTACGCACTAACAACCGGAGCCAGCTTCATTGAATCCGGTCGTTACAAAAAAGTTGTCGTTATCGGCGGAGACAAGATGTCAGCCATTATGGATTACACCGACCGTACTACATGCATCATCTTCGGAGACGGTGCGGGATGCGTCCTGCTTGAACCTACTACTGATGATATTGGTATTATGGACTCCATTCACAGAAGCGATGGCAGCGGAGAAACATATCTTCACATGAAAGCAGGTGGAAGTCGTCGACCGGCGTCTATCGAAACCGTTACTGCGCGTCAGCACTACGTATATCAGGAAGGCGCGGCCGTTTTCAAATTCGCCGTAACAAATATGGCTGATGTGGCTGCGCAAATTGCAGAACGCAATACCTCACACCGGAAAGTATTGCATGGCTTGTGCC